>CAUQOP010000065.1:0-5268 GCA_963519505.1 uncultured Flavobacteriaceae bacterium
CATCAGCACTCCCGCTGAACCAAAATTTCCCTTTGAATTTTGTGGAGCGATGTAGTCTATTTCAGGGATTTTCTTTTTTAAATATTCTATATCCGAAAGGTGCGGGTCTATGGTTCTGCCCTTTGGGAAGCCATCATAAGGGATGGAAGTTTCCTGCCCCCACAGGAAAATGGAATTTGTAGCAAAACCTGAAAACAACTTGTTGAAGCCGTTTTCCATTCCCTTGGCTGCCCCTAAAAGCGTGACATACAGGAACATTCCCCAGCCCACGCCAATCATAGTAAGGAAAGTCCGAAGTTTATTATTCCTCAGTGAATAATAAATTTCCTGCCAAGTATCTTTTTTGAAAATAATATTCATTTTACTTTTTTTTAATGAATTAAATCATCCTCTCAGCGCTTCTTTTGGTTTGATTTTTGAAGCTCGGTATGCTGGGACAAAGCCTGCCACCGCTCCTGAAATGACTAAACAAACAAATGCTGAAAATATCGCTCCCCAGCCTACATTTGGGTCTAAAATGAAATATTCCCGTAAATTATTCCCAATGAGCCTCAGCGAAAGAACCCCTAAAAGAACCCCGATAATCCCCGATAAAACCGTAATTACAATGCTTTCCTGCAAGATAAGCACCACAATGCTTATGGGTCTTGCTCCTATGGCTTTTCGTATTCCTATTTCCAGCGTTCGTTCTTTCACGATGTAAACCATGATGTTGCTAATGCCGATAATCCCTGCAACAAGCGTCCCGATTCCTATAAAACCTACGATGATGATGATTACACTCAGGAACATGGTTCCGTTTTTGGTATTTTCAGCATTATTGAAAACCCAAATCGCCTGTTCGTCCTCTGGTGAAACTTTTTTTCGCTCCTGAAGCTGGTTTTTTAGTTCCTCTCCGAATTGTATCGCCTCATCAGGAGAGAGTTCCATATTGTAGGTTAGAGAAATTTCAGAAATGGTATCAGAACTTTTTTTAAGTTGCTGCATGGTGGTAATGGGAATACTGATGCTTCGCTCTGCCCAGTCACCTTGGTTATCAGAAAAAACACCGATGACTTTGAATATAGTTCCATTGATATCCAGTTCTTTACCGATGGGATTTCCGTTTTTGATGAGGTCGCGATGCACCATTTTACCGATGACTGCTACATTTCTATTTTCTTTGATATCCGCAGGCGAAAGATACCGCCCATCCAAAACCGTTCTGTTTTTGATGTAGACTTCCTCTTCTCCAGCGCCGTTTATGCCGTAGCTGCCGCTTTCTTTGCCGTATTTTACTGTCCAAAAGGTGGAATATATCGGTGAGGAATATTCTATGTTTTTTTTGTTTTCAGTGGTAACAGCCTCTAAATCATCATTATTAAAACTAATAAGCCTATCCGCCTGAAGTCCTGCATAGGCAAGGGAAGTCCGCCCAGAGGAAATGGAAATCAGGTTTTGTGCGCTTCTGAAACCATCATTAAAGGCGTTTTTTAGACCAGTTCCGATTCCAAAAAGAACAATGAAAATGTAAAGTCCCAGCGCCACCGTAAAACCAGAAAGCACTGTCCGAAGCATATTGCTCCGAATAGAACTAAAAATCTCCTGCCAGCGGTCTAAATCAAACATCTTTTTTTGTTGGTTTTTATTTGAAAATGTGTTTATAAAACAAATTGCTCGATGACTTCATCGCTTTCTATAATGCCGTCTTTTAGGAAGACATTTCTTTTTGTCTGTGCTGCTACATCGGGCTCATGGGTTACGATGATGATGGTTTTTCCTTGATTGTTGATTTCTTGCAGAAGTTTCATAATGTCGTGGGTGGTTTTGCTGTCCAAAGCTCCTGTCGGCTCATCAGCGAGGATAATTCTCGGGTCGGTGATGAGGGCTCTGGCGATGGCTACTCTTTGTTTCTGACCTCCCGAAAGTTCGTTCGGCAGGCGGTTTGCCCAGTCTGCAAGTCCTACTTTTTCTAGATAATCTAAGGCTCTTTGGTTTCGTTCTTTTCTGCTTACATTTTGATAATAGAGCGGAAGAGCCACATTTTCCAAAGCAGTTTTATAGCTGATGAGGTTAAATGACTGAAAAACAAATCCTAAAAACCTAGAGCGGTATTCTGCGGCTTTGGCCTCGTTGAGGTGTTCTATGGGAATGCCGTCCAGCTCGTAGATTCCGCTGTCTTTTTGATCCAAAATCCCAATGATGTTTAGCAGGGTGGATTTTCCAGAACCTGATGAACCCATGATGGACACGAACTCACCTTCTGAAATATCCAGATTGATTCCCTTCAAAACATGGAGTTTGGATTTTCCGATATCGTAGGATTTTTGTAAATCTTTAATAAAAACCATGTGAATTTATTTAAACAGCAGCAACATTTTTGACAAATTTACTAATTTTGTGATAAATATTCATTAAATTTATACAAAAAATAGGATTTTATAAAAACTCTTCTCATCTTTTTTTAATAAGATAAATGTGGATAAAGATTTTTGTTAGGTGTTTTTAGTTCAATTATTAACTTTTAAAACTTATAGGAAATGAAATTTAGTGTAATTTTTTTGCTTATGTTCAATAGCCTTTTATTTAGCCAAATAAAAGCAGATTCTGTTATTTTATCAGACAGAGAGAATTTAGAAAACATAAAGAATTATCGTGAAAAACTTAGTAAAAACAAGCTGAATCTGTCTTATCGAGTGAAATTTAGTGGAATCTTTCATCGTAATGAGGATAAAAACCCTATAGTTTTTACTGGTAAAGCGGAATATAAAAATGACTTGTTTTTAAATAATATTCATTTTAGTGAAAATATAAAAAAGGAAGATGAAAAGACTTTGTATAATTTTTTTAATCAAATATACAATCTCGCCTATACCTATTATTCATTTTCTCAGGACAAGAATAGTATTTTGAGTGATTTCTATTGTATACAAAATGAAAATGACCAGTGGAATTTCAAGGTATATAATAAAAATACAAAAGGGAAATTTAATAAAAATACTTCTGATAGAATGAACTTTGACATTGTATTAGACAGAAAAGGAATGGTTCGGCATATATTTACTTTTTCAGAAACATCTAATGGTTTCAATAGAAAAGGGAAAGATTATATAGAAATACATCTAAGTGTAATTGACAAAAAGTATAAAATAGAATACATAAATGGTAATATTATCAATCCTACTACTAATGAGAAGATAATGTTTAATATTAATTTTGAATAATTTATTCTATTATAAGTGTGAAAAACTAATTAAGTTAAACAAAAAATAGTTTTTTACAAAAAAAATTCTGATATTCGCCAAGAAAAAATGATAAAATAATGGAAGCAGCATTTGAGAAACTAATTTCTTATATTAGTAAAAACCCGCGAACCGTAACAAAAATAGTGACTTTAGTTTTCTTTTTGTATTTTTTTGGATACAAAATAGGAAAAACAATGGCATTGCTTGATAGATAATTAAAAAAGATATGAATAAGAAAGTTTCATACACCATATTGCGTGTTTTAGTAATAGTTTTTGTGCTTGGAGCTGTTGCAGAGTCCTTTGGGCGAAGCATAAAAGGTTAGTCTGAAATATTTTTAAAAATGATATTATGAAAATAAAATATATTGTATTAACTGTAATCGTTGTAGCTGTTTCATTTATAGGTTATTCTTATTATCAATCTAATAAAAATAACGATAAATACATAGAATTTGAAAAACAAGCCCAAAATGATATAAAAAACAATAAAAAGAAATATTATCATTTCGGTTTTGTTCCTATGAATAAGCAGAATGATTTATACGATGTGCTTGATAAAAATAATGTTCAAATTATCAATATGCACTGTGCTGCTATTCCAGAATTGGTTCATTATAATGATGTGATACTGAGTAGTATAAAATAAAAATATGAAACTTTATAAAATTATTTTCCTTGTTTTTTCCTTTTCTTTTTCTGTGGCTAATGCTCAGAAAAAGTGGACATTGCAGGAGTGTATACATTATGCTTTTGAACATAATCTGCACATCAAACAGAGCAGACTGGAAAAAACCAATCAGGAAAATAATCTAAAAACAGCTAAAAAAGAGCGTATTCCGAGCGTTTCGGCAACGGTGAACAATACGGCTAATTTTGGGCAAAATCAAGATGTTTTCGGGAACCACCGCAGAAATGATAATTTTAATAATTCTGTGAACATCGGTGCAAGTGTGACCCTCTACAACGGAAGCCGACTCGAAAAACAAATTCAAAAATCTCAGTATGAGGTGGAAGCCAGCGCCTATGATTTGGAAAGGATAAAAAGCGATATTTCCCTTCAGATAGCTCAGCAGTATTTGAATATTTTGCTCAATAGAGAAGTGGAAAATATCAATAAATCCGCCTACGAAAACGCGCAGAAAGTCTACGAAAAAGCAGAAATAACCACCAAAGTAGGGACAACTTCCCAAACGGTTTTAGCGGAAGCAAACGCCTCTATGGCAAGGGAATATCAAAACATGAAATCAGCAGAAGTAAACACCAAAAACGCACTGTTTTCATTGGCTTTACTGCTTCAGCTGGAGGATTATAAGGACTTTGATGTAGCGGGCTGGGATGTGGCAGAAAATGTAGAAAAAACGGATTTTTCGGTAAGTGAGATTTTGGAAAAGGCTTACAGCTGGCACCCGCAGATAAAGGGAGCAGAAGCGAGAATAAAAGCCTCTGAAATGCAGACAAAAATAGCAAATACAGGTTTCCTTCCATCCATTACAGCCAGTGCGGGAGTTGGGACATTTTATTTCAATGCACTCAATAATAGTGGAAACAGGAATTTCGGACAGCAGTATAAGGATAATTTTGGTCAGCAGATAGGACTTAGCGCAAACATTCCTATTTTTAACAAAGGAATTACAAAAATACAAGTAGAACAGGCTAAAATAAATGAAGATATAGCCAAAAACAACCTGCAACAACAGAAACAAGAGCTTTTACAAAATATCCAAAAAGCCGAATACACGGCAGAAAATAATTTTGAAGTTTATAAATCTGCGGTGGAAGCAGAGAAAAGCTCAAAACTTGCACTAGATTTTATGGAAAAGAGCTATCAGGCAGGGAAAACCTCCATCTACGACCTAAATACAGCGAGAAACAATTATGTAAATGCCCAAGGTTCGGCAGCACAAGCGAAATACAATTATTTATACCAAGTCAAGTTGCTGGAGTTTTACGCAAAAGGTTCTTTGGTCGGACTTTCAGAATAGATTTGGAAGAAAAATATTTAAAACAAAAATCCATAAAACAACCCAAGCAAAAGAAAAACT
>CAUQOP010000066.1:0-5163 GCA_963519505.1 uncultured Flavobacteriaceae bacterium
ACGGAAAAGCAGCCTGCACTTTGAACGGCAATGACCGGCAACGGGAAATGCTGTCGGCAACGCTCTGAATAAGCCCGAATAAACGGCGGAAATAAAAGTGCAGGCTGCTTTTGGGTTTGCCGCCCCAACTTGTAAGCAGCCTGCAATATCCTTTAATATATGCACTTTATTTTTTCACGAACACATCATGCCGGCCATTGAATTTCAAAACGTTGTGTTTGCCTATGGCGACCGCACCATTCTCAAAAACGTCAATTTTGTGATTGAGCAGGGGAAATTTGCCGCTATTTTGGGCGGTTCGGGCAGCGGTAAAACCACCATGATGCGCCTGATTACGGGGCAGTTGCGCCCTTCATCGGGCAAAGTTTTGGTGAATGGCGAAGATTTGGCGCAGTTCTCCGCGCAAAAAATGCAGGCGCACCGCCGCAATATGGGCGTTTTATTCCAGCACGGCGCATTGTTCACCGATTTGAGCGTGGAAGAAAACATCATGTTCCCGCTGGATATGTTCACTAACCTTACCTATACCGAAAAGAAAAAACGCGTAAAAGAAGTGATAGATGATGTTCATCTAGAAAACGCAGACCATAAGTATCCATCCGAAATTTCTGGGGGGATGCAGAAAAGGGTTGCCATCGCAAGAGCCATCGTGAACAATCCTAAATACCTCTTCTGTGATGAGCCAAACTCTGGGCTAGACCCTTATACATCAAAGGTTATAGATGATTTAATCAAAGAAATTACCCGAAGATATAACACCACTACTATCATCAACACCCATGATATGAACTCAGTGATGACCATCGGTGAGAAAATCGTATATCTAAGAAAAGGTGTGAAAGAATGGGAAGGGAATAAAGATATCCTCATCAATGCGGAAAGCCAGTATTTAATAGATTTTGTTTATTCTTCCGAATTATTCAAAGAACTGAGACAATATTTATTAAATAACAATAAAAATGTTTAAATTCCGTTATAGTCCTATCAGATTAAATTCAAATATTATGAAA
Source organism: uncultured Flavobacteriaceae bacterium (assembly GCA_963519505.1). Taxonomy (GTDB): domain Bacteria; phylum Bacteroidota; class Bacteroidia; order Flavobacteriales; family Weeksellaceae; genus JABCPE02. The sequence continues at coordinate 1,011 of CAUQOP010000066.1, forward strand.
AAGATTTCAAGTATGGCTCTTTTAGGGCTTTCATTAATGGGATTTTCACAAGTGAAAATAGGTGTAAAAGCGAATGTTTTGCTTAATACAAGTTCTTCCAAATGGTCTGAAATAAAAAGATCTGTAATAGATTACACAGATTCTGGCAGCAAAAGTGCAGGGTTTAATGTAGGGCTTTCAGCTAGAGTAAACCTCCCTTCTACTCCACTGTTTATCATGCCTGAAATTTATTACACTTCTTTTAATAATTCATTCACTGAAAGAAGAACTAAAACTACTTTGAAAGCAAAAACCAACAGAATAGATGTTCCTGTATTGGTCGGAGTAAACCTTATTTCAGATAATTTAGGGGTTTTCGTAGGGCCTGTGGCTTCTTACAACCTTGCAAAAGAAAATACATGGAATAATTTCAAAGAAAATGCAGGGAACAAATTCACGGTTGGCTATCAGGTTGGTGCAGAGGCTAGATTGTCTAACTTCATCATCAATGCGAGATACGAAGGAAGTTTCTCCAAAGACCAAAGAGATTTTATCAATAACAACATTTCCGAAACTGTGAGATATGACAACCGTCCTAGCTTCGTAGTTCTGGGGGTTGGGTATGAATTTTAGATTTAAATTTTTATCATTAAACAAAAAAAGCTTGGGAAAATTCCCAAGCTTTTTTTATTTCTTTAAACATTAGAAGAACCATTATTGATGTTCTCCACTTTCTTTTCTAATTCTTTGTTTTGTCTCTGTAATTGGGCAAACTGCTTTCTTTTCTCCTCCTCTCTTATCGCCGAGCCTTTACTGATATAGCCCACTATTCCACCGATGATAAGACCGATTCCTATTCCGCCCATCACTCCCATCATGTGGGACATCGTGATTTTTTCTAACAAAAAATCTGTGGAATAGTAAAACATCGCTCCCGAAATAAGTAGTAAAATCCCTCCTACTATTAATAAACTTTTCATATTTCTTATTTAACTATTAAGAGACAAAGATAATAAATTTACTTCTCTAAAAATAAATAATCATCATCTTATATAAAAATATTCTACCTCTAATTGCTGATTCTACTACCATTCCTATACATTTATAATAGCACAATACATCTTATTGTATTACAGTACCAGTATATTTCTCCTATTTTGATATAATTTACATATGGTAGATATCCAAACTTCCATTCATCTGAAGAAACAACTCTCTTATTTTTTCTAGTAATTCGCTTTGTAGGTCTATTAGTAAATACAAAAATCACCTCCAACTTACAAGTTTCACAAACTATACCATCTGGAAAAACAACCTTTTTTTGAGTTTTATTATATTCTATATTTTCTTATATATATACCATATTTATTCTTATTTATTTTTATAGAATCATTATCCTTCATTTCTACTATTATCTCTTGGCAAGAAATAGAAATGGTAAATAGCAAATTAATTATTAATATTATTTTTCCCATTGCCAATAATTTGTATCATATATTTTATCATAAAGATTCTTTTTATCCTCTGGAAGAGTATTTTTAATTCACTTGGAGAATAACTTGCAGAATTATCTGCATTTAAAATCATTTTTTGAAATAAAATTTTGTATATCTCTGCATGTATTATCTTATGAAAACCAAAGGAAATAAGAATAACACTATTTTTAGTGAGTTTTGAATAGTATTTTAATAGTGTTTATATATCAGTCCTCTATAACATCATGAATATGAGCTCTAAATAGATGATCCGATCGATATAAAACAAACATATCTTTTTCTTTTTTTATAACATAAAAAACTTTAACCTGATACCTTGAATCGTTTTTTATGATTTTTGATAATTGATTTCTATTTATTATGGGGAAATAAATATTTTTAACCCTTTTTCTTGGAATACTTCTTCCATACGAAAATTTTATTTTTTTATTTGAAGTTAAATAAATATCGAAATAGTGAAATTTATTCTTTTGTCTACAATGTTTATCTATTTTTGGGTTATACATTATATAGATTGTATCTTCTTTTATCTGTGAAAAGAAGAAAAAAGGAAATAAGAATAATGTTATTTTTATTAAATTTTTCATAATATATGTTTTTTAGATTAAGGACAATTTTTAGATGCTGTTTTGTACCAATGCCGATAGGTATTCTTTATTTTATCTTTTTCTGCTTGAGGAAGGTTTTTCCAAGTAATCGTTTCTTCAAGACCTATCCAAGCCATTGCTTCGGCTTGCTCATTAGTAATAGAAGCATCTACTTGTCTCACAAAATTCTTTATAATACCTCTATAGTGAGCTGCCATCATATCATGCTGTGGAGACTCATCTAAATATCTATCATAATAATCAAACAAACCTGGGAAATCAGAATTTTCTAACATTTTCTCTAAATTTTTCCAGTCTATCCGTCCTCCACTTGTAGATGCTACTGTTAGCAATTTTCTATAGATTTCTGCATGTATCATCTCGTGCATGAAAGTTCTTGCAATATCCGCAGTTGGTCTATCTAATTGATTGGTATTAAAAGTTATTTTTATTTCTCTATTGCGAGGAGATCTAGTACTCGCATTTACACCATCTTTTAGAATCCCTACATCAAAAATTAAATGCTCTGTAGAGAAGTCACTATCAAAATTTTTTAAATACTGTTTAAAATTAGCAGTTTTTTTTATTTTATTATAAATACAATTCAATTTTTTATGCTCTTTAAAAGCTATAGTAGGCTTCACTAAGTCTGGTCGTTTCCAGTCTTCCAATACAGACTTTAATAAAACTATATCTCGTATATTGTGCAACTCTAATAATTCTCTAATTTCTTCCCATTCCACCCCTGGGTTAGCCCTCATAAAATCCCCCAAAGCCCTAAATACTGGCAAATAGCTCTCCCAACTAATAAACCTATTCTTATCAAGCACCCAGACACTATTTTCCGCTGCCAGATTATTAGCTTCACTAGGATTCTCCAAAAGATAGTCAAACATCTGACTCACTCGTACACTATATTCTGCAAGCTCTGCGTTTGCCACTTTGGAAGTATTTTGATTATAGACATCCAAATCATTAAACATTCTCTCCTTATCAGAAAACACCTTAAGCCTTCTATCCAAATCTTGTATTGTAGATTGACTAATCGGTTTTTCTCTCATCCATTTTCTCACAGAGTTTAGAAGAATATTTTTATTCGGCTCTACAAGATAATTCCAGTGTGTGAAATTAGAACTATTTTTTAATTCATTTAGTAGCCAGTCTGTAGCCACTCCTCCCGTACTTGCACTATGATTACCACTTCCTCCCCATCCTGTATATGTTTCCTCCCGACTCCCACATGCATCTATCACATCTATTGCATAATGAGCATCATTCATATAACCTGGCTTACAAGACTCTCCTACCCCATGTTGTCCACCATTAGTACAAGGAACTTCATATAAAGAAATATACAAACAATTTGCTCCACTGTTCATCTCTTTTATTCCCTCTACTTGTATATCTTTTGTAATACTTTTATTTTCCAATTTAGTTCCTGTAATCAATTTTCCATTTTGATAATCTGAAGAAACTACTACTTGTAATTTTTCATTTAGTATTTGAATGGTTCCTGTAAGATCTTTAAAAATATCCTGTTCATCTTTTGGTCTATTCTTTGGAATTATTTTTAAATACTGCATTCTCTGGACATTTTTCTCATGAGATAAAACTATCTGCTGCACCAAATAATATGGTGTTTTAGAACTATATACTGCTATTGGAAGGGTATAAGTCGTAATATTATTTTTTCTATCCGAAATTTCTCTATACAATATATCATTCAAAGGATATTGATTAGATTCAGTAGACATTTTATTTACCACTAAATTCATAGAACTAAGAACCTGATCCCAAACAAGAGTATTTCTCTTTACTTCACTTGCAGGGACTAACCGAGAAGAAATTCTTCCTCCTATATTTATAGTATTTTTTTGATTGGACACGGATGTTTCTATCAATTCTGATTCACTCCTGCACACCAATAGACCAACTAATTGTATAAGAAATTAATTTAAGTTTCATAATATTTAGTTTTTAAATAAAAATTTTTGTTAAATTTTATTTTCCTCCTGATGCTTTATAATATTCTAATGCTTTAGACATGTGTTTATCCATATCTTTTCTTCTGTTCTCTGGACTTGGGTGAGT
>CAUQOP010000067.1:0-5146 GCA_963519505.1 uncultured Flavobacteriaceae bacterium
CTGGTAAAGGTTTTTGAGAAAAAATTCGAAACGCCGCTGTTTATTTTTGACAGCTTTGGGCTTGGGCTTTTTACCATTATGGGAATTCAGAAAGGGCTGAATGCCGAGCATGGGACGATTATTTCTCTCACTTTGGGGGTTATTACTGGTTGTTTCGGCGGGATTTTTAGAGATATTTTGCTTAATAGAATTCCTTTGGTTTTGAGAAAAGAAATCTATGCTACGGCGTGTATTGTGGGCGGAGTTTTGTTTTTAGTGTTGTATAGATACACATCCATGCCATATATTATGGTGCATGTTTCTACTATTTTGCTGATTGTGGCGGTGAGAACTCTTGCGGTGAGATATCAGTGGGAAATGCCTAAATTCTATTTGTCCAAAGAAGATAGAGGGGAATAAAATAAAGCTGTATGTTTTTTGATTTTCATCATCATTTTCGTGGGAGAGAATGCGGAATTTATAACTTGGATTTCGCGGAAGAAATTCCAGAAAATTATTTTTCGGTAGGACTCCACCCAAATAAAATCGATGAAAATTACAAACAGAATTTAGATAAAATAAAAGAAATATCCCAGCTCCCAAACTGCCTTGCGATAGGCGAATGCGGGCTGGATGGGTTGGTCTCGGTGGATGAGAGTTTGCAGGAACAAGTTTTTGAACAGCAGATTTTCTGGGCGAATGAAATCCAAAAACCCGTGATAGTGCATTGTGTTCGGCGTTTTTCTCAGTTGCTGAGATTTCAGAAAATCGCAAAAGTGCCGCTCATCGTGCATGGGTTTAATAAGAAAAAGGAAACCGCCCAAGAGCTTTTGAGTAAAGGCTTTTATTTGTCTTTTGGGAAAGCACTGCTTTATAACTTATCTTTACAGGAAACTGCGCGGGACATTCCTTTGGATAGGATTTTTTTGGAAACGGATACAGCGGAAGAGCCTATTGATGAGGTTTATCTGAAACTTGCCGAAATCAAAGAAATGCCGATAGAAGTCCTTAAAACCGAGATTTATAAAAATGTACAGCAGGTTTTAAAATGTAAAATTTAATTTTGTTTAAAAATAAAAAATAAAATCATGTCAAGAATTCTTACAGGAATACAGGCTACAGGAACGCCGCATTTAGGGAATATTTTGGGGGCAATCGTTCCAGCCATAGAATTATCTAAAAAAACAGAGAATGAGTCTTTCTTGTTCATCGCTAATATGCACACTCTCACGCAGATAAAAGATGCTGAGGTGCTGAAAAAAAACACTTACGAAATCGCTGCCGCATGGCTGGCTTTTGGGCTGGATACAGAGAAAACTTATTTTTACAGACAAAGCGATATTCCAGAAACCTGCGAGCTTTCTTGGTATTTGTCTTGTTTTTTCCCTTACCAAAGGCTTACATTGGCTCACTCATTCAAGGATAAAGCAGATAGATTGGGAGATGTGAATGTAGGACTTTTTACCTATCCTATGCTTATGGCAGCGGATATTCTGCTCTACGATGCCGAGGTAGTTCCTGTGGGAAAAGACCAGCTTCAGCATTTGGAAATGGCGAGAGATGTAGGAGCGAGATTTAATAACCAAATGGGCGAGGTTTTCGTGCTGCCACAGGCAGAATTGCAGGAAAACACGAAATATGTGCCAGGGACAGACGGAAATAAAATGTCCAAATCAAGAGGAAACATCATTAATATATTCCTTCCAGAAAAGGAATTGAAAAAACAAGTAATGTCCATAGAAACAGATTCTACACCGCTGGAAGAACCGAAAAATCCTGACACTTGTAAGGTCTTTACGATATATTCACTCATCGCGACAGAGAACAAAACCCAAGCATTGAGAGAAAAATATCTTGCAGGAAACTTCGGGTATGGACACGCAAAAACGGAATTGCTGAATTTGATTTTGGAAACTTATGCTAAGGAAAGAGAAATCTTTGCTTATTATATGGACAATCTTCCTGAATTGGAGAAAAAACTACAAGAAGGAGCCGAAAAAACCAAAAAAGTAGCCCAAGAAACTCTCCAAAGAGTAAGAAAAAGTCTGGGAATGTAAATAAAAAAAGCCTTACTTTTGTGAAGTAAGGCTTTTTATTTGTTTAAAGAATTTATATTTAATCCTTTAAAGTTATCTTGAATCAAAATCAATATTAAGAATAGGATATGGAATGAGTATGGATACAGAAAAGTATTTAGATAATAAGCAAAATCTATTAAAAAGAACACAAAAAACCTTAATTATGAGAAATATATTATTTATAGTTATATTTTTTATTTACAATACACTTCTTTCTCAAATTAGTATGAAAGTAAGTGTTTTTAGTAAGAAAGAGGATAATTATATGTTAAAAATAGAAGTGATTAATGATAGTGATTATGATTACATTATTCCTATTGATACAGCAAATTATAGATACTATTTTCCAGAAGAAACATGTGCTAATTTTTATAGATTAGAAAATTATCCTGACTTAGGCATAATATTCAAAATAAAAAACGAAAAAAATGAGTATATGGATTCTTTATTATCAGGATTTATACATTTAACAGAAGAAGAACTTTTAGCAGTATCTAAAAAAAGGAAAGAAAAAGAAAGAATCCATAGAGAAAAAATAAAAAATTGGAAGAAAAAATATCATATAAAAGGAGATTATAAAAATATTGATATTAATTGGTATTTATATAATCAATTAAAAGTATTAAAATCAAAGAAATCCATTACCTATCTTAAAAACTTTAATATAAATGATATTAATATAGGTTTAGATACCTATCCTTCATACTATTATTATCATTTAGATAAAAATATAGATTATCCTATGTTTTTAGAAATCTGTATAGATGAAAAGATTTATGATTATTTAACCCCAAAGCAAAAAGAAGAATTTAAAGGATATAAGCTTTTCAGCGGTAAGATACAATCTAATGAGATAATGATAAGAAAATAAGGTTTCAAAAAAGGGTCGATTTTTGAAACTATAATTCCTCCAAAAAATCTTTTCTAAAAACAGTTCCTTTTTCCGTTTTATTTATTTTCTTTTAAAATATTTTTCGGAACTGTAAATAATGAAAAATATCAAATCTTTAATTGTTGATTTTTAAGGTTCAAGATAACTTTTAAGAAATAATTGTATTTGTAAGTTATTGAGAATAAATGAAAAGTGTTTTATTTGCACATAAAAGAGTGTGAGTTTAGGTATAATTGCAGAAACTTAAATTTATATTTGCTATTATGTTTTTTTATGTAATTCCTATTGTAAAATAAGGGCTATTAAATTCAAATTTTCTAATGGTTTTGTAAATTTAAACATAATTTAATAATATTCCAAAACATTTTGTGCCTATCTTTGCAACATGTTGAAAATAGATAAAATAGAACTTCCTGATTTTCCATTGCTTTTGGCGCCGATGGAAGATGTTTCGGATCCGCCGTTTCGCCGTTTGTGCAAGATGCATGGGGTAGACCTGATGTATTCAGAATTTATCTCCTCCGAGGGGCTTATTCGTGATGCGATAAAGAGCAAAAAAAAGCTGGATATTTTTGATTACGAAAGACCTGTGGGGATTCAGATTTTTGGGGGCGATGAGGAGGCGATGGCGATGTCTGCCAAGATAGTGGAAACGGTACAGCCAGATTTGGTGGATATTAATTTCGGTTGCCCTGTGAAAAAGGTAGTCAGCAAAGGCGCTGGGGCAGGGGTTTTGAAAGATATTGATCTGATGGTAAAACTCACCAAAGCGGTGGTAAATTCTACCGAACTGCCAGTTACGGTAAAAACTCGGCTGGGCTGGGATACAGAGAGCATCAATATAGAGGAAGTAGCGGAGAGATTGCAGGAAGTGGGCATAAAAGCCCTTACCATCCACGCCCGAACAAGGACGCAGATGTATAAAGGGAAAGCCGACTGGGAGTATATTAGCAAAGTTAAAAACAATCCTAATATAGAAATCCCTATTTTTGGGAATGGTGATATAGATTCGCCAGAAACAGCCCTAGAATACAGAGAGAAATACAATATTGACGGAATGATGATTGGGCGCGGGGCGATAGGTTATCCATGGATTTTTAACGAGATAAAACATTTCTTCCAAACGGGAGAAAAACTACCGCCGCCTACGATAAAGGATAGGCTGGAAGCCGTAAGACAGCATGCAGAATGGTCAGCAGAATGGAAAGGCGAAAGAGCAGGGCTGATAGAGATGAGACAGCATTACAGCAATTATTTCCGAGGGATACCGCATTTTAAGGAATATAGAACCAAATTCTTACAGGTTCTAACGATGCAGGAAATGGAAAGCGTTTTGGAGGAAATTTATACTCAGCTGGATAAGGAATAAATATGCCTTTTTTAGAACTAAAAAACTTAGCAATAGGCTACAGAGAGCCTTTGATTTTGTCCATTGATGCGAAGCTTTCGCTTGGCGAGGTTTGTCTTTTGGTGGGGAATAACGGCATTGGGAAAACTACCCTGATGAGGACTATTTTGGGGCAGATTCCACCGATGGAGGGGCAGGTTTGGATTAAAGAAACGGAAATAAAATCGGTTTCTTCCGAGCAGATTCCAAAATGGATTTCTATGGTTTTTTCTAAAACTCAAGTTCCTGAAAATTATACAGTTATGGATTTAGTTTCGTTAGGAAAATATATTCATTATCCGCATTATTTTAAATTAAATTCTAATGATTTGCAGGAAGTGGAGGAAATTATAGATAATTTGAATTTGACTTCCTATAAAGATTTTCCACTCAAAAAACTATCCGATGGAAATCTTCAGAAAGCATTTATAGGGAGGGCTTTGGCTCAGAACACACCGATGATTATTTTGGATGAACCTACGACATATCTTGATGAAGAAAATAAAATGATGATTCTGAATCTTTTGAAAAAATTAGCAAAAGAAAGAAATAAGGCTATTTTGTTTTCTTCACATGACTGGCGTCTGGCAAAAGATTTTGGCTGAAAGATCATAGGTTAAAAATAGGCGACATTCCCAAAAATGCCGTTCCAGAGGGAGTGGATTCCATGGAAAAAGTTTTTTGGTTTGTAAAATAAAAAATTGACTAACTTTGCCTCTTTCAATTTTAGATTTCAAAGGAATTTATCATGCGTAGAGAACATAATCTCATTCCTGAAGAAGCGGAATGGAAAAAGAAAGTATTTAGAAT
>CAUQOP010000068.1:0-5114 GCA_963519505.1 uncultured Flavobacteriaceae bacterium
AAACTATATGGCAATCCTATTCATAATTTTATTTAGAGTATTGGAAAACACTATAAAGCATGATTAGAACTTCCCATCTGAACTAAGCACATACTTGAATTTAGGATGTCCTCCTTTATTTTTTGCATCAAGATAATCAACAATTTGGAGTTTTACATATTCTCCTTTAGCTGTTTTTACTACATATACCCATTTGTTAACTGTGTATGGAGACTTACCTTGTGCAGCTAATGCAGGATCATAAGCTACATACCCATTTACACTCTTCATTCCTCCAGAGATAATGCTGTTGTAAGATAACTCAGTATCTACTGGTGGATAGCCAAGTTGTACAGTTTCCTTTTTATCATCAGCTGTATAACCAGTAGTAGGAGCTTGTTTTAGTGCGCTAAGCTCTTTACTATCAGTTTTGAATACTCCTCCATTTCCATTTCCAGAAACTCCACTATTAGTCTTAATATAATATCTTTGGAAAGCGATGTCCCAAGTAAGATCATTCTTAGGGTCAGTCACCGTTACTTCTGTCCCTTTTTCAAAAGAGAAATATTTCCATGTTCCAGAGGCGCTGGCATCTACTGTCGCTTCTTTTGAATTGTCAGTTACATTTGGAGTAACTTCATTGTTATCATCTCTACTACAAGAAGCCAATGTCAAAGCTCCAAATACCAAACTTAAAAATACTTTTTTCATAACTAAACTTATTTAAAATTTCTGCAAAGATAAATAAATCTTATTTATACTAAATAAAAATAAGAATATGATATTTATCATGTTTTTGAAAAAAATGAAATTCAAGAAAAAGAAGAATAAAACCAAAAAGAACCCTAATTTTGCACGAGATATGAAATTTAGATTTAGTTTAAAATATTTTCTCCTTTCTCTGCTGATTTTCAGCGTGGAAGTGATCATCGCTACCATTCTGAAAGACTGGTATTTCGTGAGGGCTTTTGTGGGAGATATTTTGGTGGTGGTTTTGGTTTATACGCTTATAAACTCGTTTTTCGAATACAGAAATAAAAACAAACTACTGTTTTTTGTTTTTGTTTTCGCAGTTTTTGTGGAAATGTTACAGTATTTCAAACTTGCCGAAAAATTAGGCTTCCAAAAAGGAAGCCCAGCCTATATTATAATAGGAAATTATTTCTCATGGGAAGATATTTTGTGCTATGCAATAGGTTGTTTATCAGTGTTTTTTATCAATAAATATTTAGAATAGATTAAATATCAGTTTGTTTTAATATGTTGATTACCAGTCAGGCTCATCACTGAAGTCCCCATTTATATTTTCTTTTTTTAAGGAATAAATATAATCACCATTATATCCTAACAACTGTTCATTATGACTTTCTATCATTATTTTTACTCTGTAATATCCTGCTTGAACAGAATGCCAGTAATATTCTATATATAATTTTCCATTTTTTACTTCATAAATCCCCATTGTAGCTCTCATAGGATCTAAGTTGTAATCAGAAAAAATACCTACTTTCCCATCTTTATAAAATCTATAAATATAAGTTTGATAAGTATAGTTTTCTTTTGGCGGAGGAGATAATGTTATTTCTTTATATATAGAATTGAGGTCAATAATGTTTTTAATTTTCTCTTCTTCTCCCTTATTTGGATGAAGTGAAAATCTGCTCAAACTGAATCTTTTTACACCTATTTCATTCCACTTTCCTGTAACTATGCATGATGACAATAATGTCAAAAGAATTATTGATATGTATTTTACCATGTTGTAAATTGATTTTGATTTTGATATTGGAAGTAAGAATTTCATCTGTAAAGTTATTTAGAATTGTGATAAAATATAGATTAAAACAAATTAAACATCTTCCCAATGTCTGTCTATTAAATCCATTAGAAAATCAGGGCATCGGATGATTTTTTGTGTCTGCGCATCGAGGAAAAACAGAATGGTAGAGGCTTCGGTAAGTTTTTCTCCTTCAGAATTGAAAATCTCGTATTGAAACTCTATTTTTGCGGTAGGTTTTTTTGTGATTTTGGTGTGGATGTAGAGTTGTACTCCGAAACGGGAAGCCAGATGCCTCTTTTTTCTATCTCATTGTATGAAATTCCGATAGCACGAAAAAGTTCAACTCGGGCAACTTCCAGATACTCAGCATAGTTACCATAGTAGACATATTTCATAGGGTCGGTTTCTCCGTAACGAACTCGTAATGAGTGTTTTATGTTAATCATTTGTTAAAATTTTAAACTTCATACAAATATATTTTTAAAAAACCAATAGAGCAAAAATTTTTTTTAAAAATTAAATTTTCCATATTTGCGACACACAATTTCGGTGAGAAATTTTCTAAAAAATCAAATTAATTTTAACCATAATTCAAAGATATAAATGGAAAGGAATTTAGAAACAATGTGGGAGAATTGTCTCTTTTTTATGCGGGATAATCTTGCCTCTTCGGAGGAAGGATCAGACCTTAAAAAATTAGAGGATTCTTTTGCTTTATTGTTTGATAAGGTTCGTCCATTGTCTTTTGTGGATGGTAATCTCACTTTGGGAGTTCCTAGTAACTTCTACAAAGAATATATAGAAGAACATTATATTTCTCTGCTTTCTGTAGCCCTAAAAAAGTATTTTGGTAAGGGAATAAAACTTTGGTATGCTGTAGCAGAAAAAGGACAGGAAAAAGAAAAAAAGGAAGTAACCTATAAGGCTACAAATCTGCAAACTCCTAAAAAACAGGAAGTAATGCCTCCTTCTTTCATAGGGAAAGGGAATAATCATTTTGCGATACCTGGGATTAAAAAAGTAAATGTAGAATCAAATCTGAATCCTACATTGTCTTTTGAAAATTTCATAGAAGGAGAGAGTAATAAGTTTGCTTTCACAGCTGCCAAGGCTATTGCAGACAGACCAGGACAGACCTCTTTTAATCCGCTGTTTATCCACGGAGGAGTAGGAGTTGGAAAAACTCACATCGCTCACGGGATAGGTCTGGAAGTAAAGAACAAATTTCCAGATAAAATAGTGGTTTATGTCCCTTCAGAAAAGTTTATTCAGCAGTTTATCAATGTAGCGAATACTAAAAATCCTGAGAAAAGAGCAGAGTTTGCTAATTTTTACCAAATGGTGGATATCCTCATTATAGATGATATTCAGTTCCTTTCAGGTAAAAAAGCAACGCAGGATACATTCTTCCATATTTTTGACCATTTACACCAAAATGGGAAACAGGTCGTTCTGACTTCAGATAAAGCACCTGTGGATATCCAAGATATAGAGGAAAGAATCGTTTCCCGTTTTAAATGGGGACTTTCTGTGGAGATAAAATCACCAGATTTTTCTACAAGAAAGAAAATCATCAGCAACAAACTTCAGCGAGATGGTATCCAGCTGAGTGAGGATATAATAGACTTTTTGGCATCGGAGGTTAAATCTAATGTTAGAGAGCTTATCGGGGTAATTAACTCAGTTATAGCTCATTCCATGATTTATAAATCTGACCTTACTCTTGATTTATTAAAAGAAACCATCAATAAAATCGCAACCAATAAGGATAAAACTATCAGTATTTCACTGATACAAGATGTGGTTTGTGATTATTTTGGAATTCACAAAGAGCAGCTTCTATCCAAAACCAGAAAAAGAGAAATTGCCCTGCCAAGACAATTAGCAATGTATTTTTCTAAAGAATATACCAATGCTACCTATGCTAAAATAGGCAATGAAATGGGAGGAAAAGACCACACTACGGTGATGCATGCTTACAATACTATCAAAGATTTTTCTAAGATAGATAAAGAAGTAAAGAAATACATCAAAGATTTAAAGGAAAAAATATTTGCGTAGATAAATAAAGTTATTTTATGAACAAAAGAAGGATTTTAACGAGTTAAAATCCTTCTTTTGCTAAAAACACAGAAAAAACTTATATTAGCAGAATAAAATGATTATTAACCTTTGAAAAAATAACCAAAATGAACGAAATAGCACAAAATATAGCAGAAATCAAAGCTAGAATGGCCGAGGCTTGTAAAAAAGCGGGGAGAAATCCAGAAGAGGTAAAACTCCTTTTGGCGACAAAAACCGTTCCTGCGGATAGAATAAAACTGGCTCTGGCTACGGGAGAAACCTTGATAGGTGAGAACAAAGTGCAGGAGCTGAGAGATAAATATGAAGAATTGAAGGAAGTTCCTCATACTAAGCATTTTATAGGGCATCTTCAGACCAATAAAATCAAAGATATTCTAAAAGCAGAGGTGGCGTGTATAGAAAGTTTAGACCGCTGGGATGCCGCTGAAAAACTACAGCAACGCCTTGAATATGAGGATAAAACCATTGAAGTTTTGATTCAAGTGAATACTTCTTATGAAGACAGCAAGTTTGGTCTTGACCCAAGTGAAGCGGTGGATTTTGTGAAGAAGGTAGCGACTTTGGACAGGCTGAAAATCAAAGGGTTAATGACTATAGGGCTGTTTAGTGCTGAGATAGAAGAAGTTAGAAAATGTTTTCAGATGCTGAAGAAAATTCAGCAGGAAATCATAGCCGAAAATATTCCAAATGTAGAGATGAAGGAGCTGTCCATGGGAATGAGCGGGGATTTGGAAACAGCGATAGAGGAGGGCTCTACGATTATCCGTGTGGGGACTGCTATTTTCGGGAAGAGAGAGTATCCAGACAGCCACTACTGGCCTGAAAGCAATAGTTAAAGTATATTAAATTTTATAATTCGCAAAGGGAATTTTTTAACTTTGATTAGTTGAAAAATTCTTTTTTTATTTAATCAATTGATACACAATATTATGCTATTTTTACTTCCTGCCTATTTATCGGAAAATTCGCCGATTGAGTATTTTGCTCCTGCTGTTAAGGAATATATTATGAACTTGGATTATTTCTTCGTGGAAAATGAAAAAACGGCGAGAAAAGTCATCAAGTTTTTCGCTCCTGAAAAGAAACAATCTGAATTGAAATTATTTCTGTTGGATAAATATTCAGAAACATCAGATTTAAAGGAAGCTCAAGAATTGATGAAAAAAGGGACGGATTTTGGACTGCTTTCGGAAGCGGGGCTGCCGTGCATCGCAGATCCAGGGAATATTATGGTAAAATGGGCGCATAAAAACGGCATCAAAGTAGTGCC
>CAUQOP010000069.1:0-5097 GCA_963519505.1 uncultured Flavobacteriaceae bacterium
CAAAACATGAAAGGAGGAGAAAAAAGAAAACACATAAGAGAAAAACAAAAAGAATTGGCTTCACAATACGAAACCAAACTAAGGTATCTGACCACCTCAGAAGGGCATATTTTCTCGAAACTCATGAACCGCTCCACAGGGAAAACGGTCTATGAACTGATAAAAGAACTCAAAGGTGGTTTTAATGCTTTTCTTTGGAATGTACAGGGAAATGTGGCTGATATAGACCTCAAAAAGGAATACAATCCACACAAATACAGAGATGACGAATATCTGGAAAGCCTACTGATATCCAACTGGCAGCAGGGCTACCTAAAACCCTATGCCGGCTACGAGAAATTCTCTGTTAAAGGGAAAGAATAAAATCTAAACCTGCGTTTAAATTTTCGCAGAAACTATCTCTGCTACCTTTTCTAAATAAAACACATCCGTTTCATCTAAGGTTCCATACTGCTCACTATCCACATCGAGAACACCTGCTACTTTCCTATTCTTATCAAAAATAGGAACTACGATTTCTGATTTGGTCGCAGAGCTACACGCGATATGACTAGGGAATTTTTCCACATCGGGAACCAGCTGGGATTTTTCCTCCTTCCAAGCTGTTCCACAAACGCCCTTGCCAAACTTTATCCTAGTACAAGCTATCGGCCCTTGAAATGGAGCCAAAACCAATTCTTCATTTTTTACCCAATAAAAACCGACCCACCACCAAGAAAAAACCTGATGCAGCGCCGAAGAAACATTGGCCAAATTAGCCGTTAGATCCGTTTCGCCCTCTACAAGAGCTTCCAACTGAGGCAATAGCGCTTCGTATTTTTCTATTTTTGTTCCATTTTCTGGGATAAATAAATTTTCTGCCATAATTATAAGTTACAAACTAAAAATCTCCCCAAAATTAGGGATTTTTTACAAAAATGAAATAAACATTGTCTTTTCTCGTTAATTATTAGTAAGTTTGAAAAATTAAATTTCTAATTATGAAAAAGGTAGTAAAATTATTAAGCATTTTGATGGTGCTTTCTTTTGGGTTATCAAAAATGAATGCACAGAGAGGTTCAACCTATAACACAGGAATTGGTGTTCTTGCTGATGTAGGAGATGGAACTGTAGCTGGTCCTCATGTTAAGCATTTCTTTGCTTCAAATCATGCAGGAGAATTTGCAGTATTATTTGGAAGAGGTGCTACTCACCTTAGCTTTATGTATCATTATGAACAACAATTTGGAGGTACTGCAAGAGGATTAGCTTGGTATATTGGTATGGGTCCTGGTATTTCTTTCCCTAAAGGAGGGGGAAACACTATATTCTCTCTTGCGCCTGTTGCTGGTATAGATTTCAAGATTCCAGGAGCTCCACTAGGGATATTTTTCGACTGGAGACCTAGAATTTGGTTCTACACAGGAAACTCTGATTTTGATGCAGCAAGATTCGGACTTGGTATGAGAGTTACTTTCTAAAAAATTAAAATGATAAACAATCCCTTAGAAAAATCTAAGGGATTTTGTTTTATAATAAAACAGCATTGAGCATTTCTCGTTTTCCTTTTGGCCCCTGCACTTTTTCAACATGGAAGCCGAGTTCCTGCAAGGCTCGCCGCACACTTCCTTTGGAAGAATATGTCGTCAAAAGTCCTCTTTTTTTCATTTTAGTTTTGACTAATTCAAACAAAGGCTTTTCCCATAAATCTGGCTGAACCCTCGCTCCGAAACAGTCATAATACACCAAATCTATCTCGGGAAGCTCTATTTTATCCAATTCAAAAAAATCGGTTTTTATCTTTTTCAAAAAGAAATTAGGTTGGATCTGAACCAGCTTTTCCCATTCACAGCTATGAAATTCAGTATAAATTTCCTTTATCACTGGATTTTCAAACAATTTTCCATAATCTAGATTTTGGGCTTCCTCGAGACTAATGGGATATTTCTCCAATGAATAATAATTGATTTTCAAATCTGCTGATTGAAGGAATTTCTGTATCGTCACCAAGACATTCAACCCTGTCCCAAAGCCCATTTCCAGAATATTGATTTCTTTTTTATCCAGTTTTTCTAATCCATTTTTTATGAAAACATGCTCCGCTTCCTGTAGTGCTCCATGGTGTGAATGATAGCACTCATCCAGCTCTTCTATATAAAGCGTTCTGCTGTTGTCTCCTGTGGTCTTCACGATTCTTTTCATTTTTTACTCCTTTCCATTATATTCTTCTACAAATTCTCTTAAAAATGCTAAATATTTCTTCAGATTTTCTACTACTTTATCTACATCTACAACACCTTCTCCTAACCAGTCTTTTTGTTCTACAATAGCAATAGTCATATAACTTCCATTACCAAATCTATCTGGTTTTCTTATTTCATCGTATCCTTTTTGTTTTGCCTTTTCTATTAACTTAGAGTAAAAATCATTTCGCACTTGTCCTCTTGTTTCACCTTCTAGAAGTTCTACATCTTTAGGATCTGTTGAAATTTTAAAGCAAAGTTTTTTTTGTTCTAATTGAATATAAATAGGATATTGCTTACAACGCAACCCCCAAATCAACAGAAAACAAAGAAAACCACCATTGGGATTATCTACATAATACCATCCTTCATTTTCTATCTTTGTTTCAATCTCTTTATAAAAACCTTCCCAATCAGTCCATTCCCAGTCATTAATTTGTTTTTCTATAAAAGCGCTATTCTGAACTTCTTTACCCTCTATTCTCTCTTTAAAATCAGTAAAAATATCATTTTTTACATTTGAAAATCTCTCAAATAAATCAATAAAATCTTTTCTATTAAATATAGAATACCCTTTTTCTTCTGCAATTTTAAAGCTTTTTTCACTTTCATTCCCTGTTTTTAGATAGATACAAATAGGCTTTTCTTTATTATTTTCTTGACACCATTTCTCTGCAATCTCCTTATATCTTTTTAATTGATCCGAATGCTCGCTGCTATTTATTTTATCCTCTATTATGATGAAATACTTATCATTTACTTCTGCCCATACATCTATATTTTCACATTGTCTACCCGCTTCTACTTTATTTATAGATTCTGAAAAATTTGGGTTTTGCTTCTTTATCAATGTAGAAACAAATTCTTTCCCGCATTGATGCAAATCTTCATCTAAGTTCTTACAAGAATCATCTGCCCATTTCAAAAGCCAAGTAATAAAGGCATCTTGGCTTAATTCTTTTGTTGCAATTTCAAAAATGTTTGGTTTTTTCATAACTATTGATTATTATTAAATTAGTTTTAAATTTTTATTATTAATCTACCTTATAACCCTACAAAGATAGACTTTTTTAAATACAAAATAAATGATTACCTTTGTAGTTCATCAATTAAAGTTTTATTACTATGATTATTCAAAAAGTAGAAAAATCTCGCTTAGAGACTATTGACAAAGACAATGTAACTTTCGGAAGTGGTTTTACAGACCACATGATAGTTTGTGAATACGAAAACGGAAAATGGGGCGAGCCTAGACTTATACCTTATGGGAAAATGGAGTTTTCTCCTGCGATGATGGGAGTACATTATGGTCAGGCTTGTTTCGAAGGAATGAAAGCCTACAAGGACAAAGATGACAATGTTTTCTTATTCCGTCCAGAGAAAAACTTCGCAAGAATTAACAAATCTACTAAGCGTCTTGCTATGCCTGCCATTCCAGAAGAAGTTTTCTTGGAAGGACTAAAAGCCCTAGTAGATGTAGAGAGAAACTGGGTGCCTTTTGGAGAAGGGTTCTCACTATATCTTAGACCTGTAATCTTCGCTACTGAAGAAGCTCTTATGGCTAGACCAGCTAACAAATATATGTTTGCTATCTTGGCTACTGTTGCTAAAAGCTACTACACAGCGCCTGTTTCTGCAAAAATCTCTGACTACTACTCTAGAGCGGCGAATGGTGGAGTTGGATTTGCTAAAGCAGCAGGTAACTACGCTGGAGCATTCTACCCTACACAATTAGCAAACGAAGAAGGATACCAGCAGATTATCTGGACAGATGATGCTACTCATAAATATTTTGAAGAAAGTGGAACGATGAATGTAATGGTAAGAATAGGCGATACTATCTATACGCCGAAAACTTCTGATAGAATTCTAGATGGGGTTACCAGAGATAGCATCATCCAGCTGGCACAGAGAAGAGGTATCAATGTAGTCGTGGGAGACATCGCTGTAGAAGATGTGGTAAATGCTCATAAAAATGGAACCCTTAAAGAAGTATGGGGTGTGGGAACTGCTGTGGTTACCAGCTCTTTCGAAGCAATTGGCTACAATGATGAAAGGCTTGAATTACCAAAACTAAGCGAGGAAGAAAGTTTTGCTCTTACTCTAAAAAGAGACCTTATCAGTATACAAACTAATCTAGCTGAAGATCCTTTCGGATGGCGTGTTTTAGTTGAGAAAAGATACTGAGTAAATATAAAACAAAGTCTCCATTTTCTTATGGGGATTTTTATTTTGCACTAAAATAAAAAAATCGCTTAGATAAACTCTAAACGATTTTTTTATAATTATTTTCTTTTATTGAAAATTATGGCGCTACCGAACCATTTGCATTATACTTAGCAACAGCTCCACCTTGGAATGTTATTGTATAAACATCAGCAGTTGATATTTCTATCTTAACAATATTAGTGATAGAATTCGCAGAAGCTCTAATAGCAGCATTAACAGGTGCTGGCAAGTAATTCCAAACTGAATATTTTAATACAACTGTCTTTCCATCAACATATGCCCATGTACCATCTTCTTTGAATCCAAGCTCGATTCCATTTGATAAAACTACATGATACACAGCTCCATTAGCAGGGTTTGCTGTAGCTGATTTTGTCACAGATGCAACAGATTCTCCTGTATAAACCTCTGATGAACCAAAAGGATTTGGTGTAGTTTTACTAGCATAACCTCCATCATAAATTGGTTCTCCTAACATTGAAGCGATCAAGTGGTCTGCCTTTTTAGGAAGATCTGATCTCTGTAACGCTGGCGCTGGAGGTGTTGGAGTTGGTGTTGGAGTTGGTGTCGGAGTTGGAGTTGGTGTCGGAGTCGGAGTTGGTGTCACCTGTGCTTCTGGTAAACCATCATCTCTATTACAAGATAC
>CAUQOP010000070.1:0-5085 GCA_963519505.1 uncultured Flavobacteriaceae bacterium
CTTGATATCAGCATCCAGAATCTCTATCACACGTTCCAGCGCTGGCCCTCCCTTTTGTATGGTAGAAATAGAATTGGCTAAACTTTTAGCCGGAGGCAAGATTTGGAAAAACATTGCTAAAAACACCAAAAACTCCTCAGGCGAAAGACTTTGGTTTTCAATGATTTGTTTCCCTCCATACCATGTGATTATCAAGAAGGTAATAGAACCCAAAAACTCACTCATCGGAGAGGCAAGTTCTCTTTTTTTACCTACGCCTACTGCGGCATTCAGCCACTTATTGATAGAAGTCGTGAAACGATTGTTTAGTAATTTATCTGCATTAAAAATCTTAATAACTTTCGCGGATTTTAGGGTTTCATCTACGATAGAAAAAATATTTCCCATCTCGGTTTGGGCTTCGTGGGCTTGTTTTTTTAGGCTTTTTCCTATCAGCGCTATCAGAGTTCCCATCACTGGCAAAACCAATAAAGTGAAAAATGTAAGCTCTGGACTTAGATAAAACAAAGTAATCAGGGTGCTTATGAGCATAAAAGGAGAATTAACCAGCTCTACTAAACTACCCAAAATACTTCCTTCCACATCTCCCACATCATTAGACATTCTAGACATCATATCTCCTTTTTTTTGTTCTGTAAAAAACGAAACAGGAAGTGTCAAAATCTTTTGATACATAGATGTACGAAGGTCTTTGGCTACACCTACACGATAATAAATAAGCATCAAAGAACCTATGTAACGGAAAATATTTCTTGCAAAAAACGCAAACGCCGTGATAACGCATAACCACGCCAAAACCGTCAAAGCTCCATGTTCTTTCGCATTCACTTCTACCAAATAATATGCATAGTCCTTCAAGTAGGAAAAATAGTCTGACATATTCCCGCTATATACAGGCTCTACGGCTGGTTTTTTGTTATTAATAGTTCCAAAAAGCATTCCCAAAACAGGAAGTATAGTTCCCGCAGATGCTATCTGAAAAACGGAATAAAGAATATTAAAAAATAAACTCCCGAAAATATATTTTTTATGAGGGTTGGCAAACGCCAAAATTCTTCTATAAGGATTCATTCAATAAAAATTTCAACTGACCAAATTACAATTTTTTTTCTTATACAAAAAAACCAGCCAAAAAAGACCGGTTTTTCACTCAAAATAAATCGTTGCATAGCTATCGGAGTCTGTCTACTGATTTTACAAGCCTCTCATCTCTATGGATATTTTTATTTGCAAGAAATAAAAACACAATAGAAATCAGTGGAAATACTGGCTCAATACCTTTCTCAGGAAAATCCATTCCTCCAGGTAAATTTAGTAACCAATAAACCAATAACCCTATCAACAAAGCGTTTATAACAATGCTGAAATTATTCAGCAGTATTTGTCTTCTTCTATTTTTGTACATAAAAATACAGATAAATTCCACTGCTCCCAAAAATCCTACTCCGCCCAAAAACCCTGGAATTTCAACATCTTTTGATGTTAAAAAAAGCCCTCCAGTGGCAAGCACTGCGACAAGGATAAATATAGTCTGTATTCTTTGTAACATGTTGCAAAAGTAAAATATTTTTTTGTATTTATCAAAAATAGTGTAGATTTGCAGCATATTTTTCGATTAGAGGAGCAGTGGACTTCTATCATTTGTTCCTATTTACATCTTAATTTTACATTGATTTTAATTACATTTACTAAATATTTATATGTTTAACATTGAAAGCCTACAGTCAAAATCTACAACAGAATTGACTAAAATTTGTAAAGATTTAGGCATTAAAGTAGCAAGAAACAGCCCAGAAAATGATAAGGTTTTCGCTATTCTTGACTTTCAAGCTGCAAATCCCAAAGTAGCAAAAGAATACTATAATGCAACCGAAGAAAAACCTGAGAATACCACTGAAAACCAAACTCCAGAGAAAAAAACTACTAAAAGAAAAAGAGTAGAAAAACCAGCAGAAGAAAATATTTTGGATAAAAAAGAAGAAACAGAATCAAAAACCGAAAAACCTGCCAAAGAGGAGAAAAAAACTACTCCAAAAGCCAAAAAATCTCCTAAAAATACAAAAGAAAAAGAAGCTAATGCGCCAGCTGCGGCAGTAGAGGAAAATATTTCGGAAGAGAAAACCAATGAAGGAGAAAAACCTCTAAAAAAGAAAAACAAACAAAAAGAAAATTCTAAACAATCAGAAAACAAAGAACCCGAAAACGAAGAGCAAAATCCTCCTAAAAAGGAATTTAATTTTGATAATATCGTAATCGTAGAGGGTGTTTTAGAGATTCTTCCTGATAACTATGGATTCCTCCGTTCTTCGGATTTCAACTATATTTCTTCTCCAGACGATGTATTTGTCTCTACCAACCAAATCAGAAATTATGGTCTAAAAACTGGTGATACTGTGAAAGGTATCGTCCGACTTCCGAAAGAAGGAGAAAAATATTTTTCGCTCCAAAAAGCATTGGAAGTAAATGGCAGAGACCTGCATTTCATCAAAGACAGGGTAGCTTTTGAATATCTTACTCCGCTATTTCCACAAGAGAAATTTAATTTAACTGGAAAAAACTCCACCCTTTCTACCAGAATAGTAGATCTATTCGCTCCAATAGGAAAAGGACAAAGAGCAATGATAGTAGCCCAGCCTAAAACAGGGAAAACTATGCTCCTGAAAGACATTGCCAATTCCATCTCGGCAAATCACCCAGAAGCCTATATGATTATTCTTCTGATAGATGAAAGACCAGAGGAAGTGACTGATATGCAGCGAAGTGTGAATGCAGAAGTAATCGCTTCTACCTTTGATGAAGCGGCAGAAAAACATGTAAAAGTAGCCAATCTGGTTCTGTCAAAAGCCCAAAGAATGGTAGAGTGTGGACATGATGTGGTAATTTTATTAGATTCTATCACTCGTCTGGCAAGAGCCTATAACACCGTAACTCCTGCCTCTGGGAAAATCCTCTCTGGTGGAGTAGATGCCAATGCACTGCACAAACCAAAAAGATTTTTCGGAGCGGCTAGGAAAATAGAAGGCGGCGGTTCTTTGACCATCATCGCTACAGCTCTGATAGATACAGGTTCTAAAATGGATGAGGTGATTTTTGAAGAATTCAAAGGAACAGGAAATATGGAGCTCCTGCTGGATAGAAAAATCGCTAATAAAAGGGTTTTCCCTGCAGTGGATTTGGTGGCTTCCAGCACGAGAAGAGACGACCTGCTACATGATGAAACCACTCAGCAGAGAATGTGGATTTTGAGAAAATATCTTTCTGATATGAATCCCGTAGAAGCTATGGAATTTGTGGAAAAACAAATGAAAGCAACTCTGAACAACGAAGAATTCCTAATGTCTATGAACAAATAAAAAAACCTCGGAAATTCCGAGGTTTTTCGTTTTTAGGAGTTTTATTTTGTTGAGATTTTGTCCATCCATTCGAAAAGTTCTTCCAAATCATAGTCGCCTCTGTGTACTATGTCCCAAGGCATAGCAAAATCTACAGCCTTCTTATTATTTTTAAGAGTAGTCGCTAGAATTGTAGAAATTGCAAGGGAAGTATCTGCATCTTTGGCGCCGTGTCTTATTCTCCAGTTTTGGGTGGATGTGTTTTTAATGAAATTCATCGGATTCATCATTTTTACGATATCCGCATCCGCCATTTGGGCTTTTGTATATTCATATGTTCTGGCTCCACCTTCGACAGGATATTCCGTTATGAAAAACTTGGCTGTATTATTATCAAAAGAAAATTTTGTAAAATGTTTATTATCAACCGTTAAATCTCCAAACAAATTGTTTTCTCCAGCGGATAAATCCAAGGCATCAAACGCAGGAGCGGATTTACTTCTAGAAAGATATTCTTTGGAATAAGTTTTAAAATCCAGCCCTACTACTTTTTTATTTTTAAACTCAAGCCAAGAATATTTACTCAAATCCTTTCCTTCCAAGATGGCTTTATTTGCTGAATTTATCACAAATTTTTTCACATATTCTTTGAATGTTCCTTCTCCTTTTTCATTGAGCGTCAATGTTTTTCCGTTTTCATCTTTTAGTTTTAAGGAATTCACATATTTAGGAAACATAGCAGCCAGTTTGGGCTGAACAGCGATTTGTTCCTCAGTCAAGGTTTCTGTGAATATCTCAATATAACCAGGATGGACAAGATTTATTACCTTATAATCCTTCACATGTCCATACTGCCATTCGTAGGCTGCATCAGCATTGTCAAGATTGGTAATTGGGCAATAGGCAGAGACCGCAAAAATATCATCTCTCGCAGCAGCAGCGCCTAATTCATTCAAGTAAGAATGATAAATTTTCTGATTTCCACTCGCTCCCAAAAGCGCTGAAAGGGCTCCGCCTGCTCTTGTTCCGTTAGAAATGATTTTTTCGGCATTACCCGGCATTATTTTATCATTAAATCTAAGATACCTCACCGCCGCCTTCAAATCTACTATCGCAGCAGGAGCTTTGCCAATGTATTGTGCTTTATCATTAGTAAGTTTACGCCCTCTTGCTCCTGGAGATGCCACTACATAGCCTTTGGACAGGGCGACAAGGATAGCATTGTCCTTGCCTGTTATTCGGTCTTTTATTGGCTCTCCTGCTTGTGAGGACATATATCTACCTACATCATTTGGGAGGAAAATAGGCGCTGTATCAGCATTATACTTTCTGATGTTTTTCCCTTCATAGTATTCCACAGGGATATAAATGTTCATACTCTGATATCGTACATCCACAGGATGGCTGACATAAACTACATCTTCGTAAGCTCTGAAAGAAATCTCTTTTCCTGCGACCTGAGCCGTTTTTACAGTGTATTTTTCTGAATCAAAATTCAGAGAATACTCTTTGGACTGGGCGTGCATCATAGAAGCCGCCACTGCCATAATTCCTATTGCTGTTTTTTTCATTTTACTAATTGTTTATGTAAATATAATTTTATTTAAAAAAATCATCTTCTCGTGACTACCCAAGTGCCTCTTTGTCCTTCTTTTTTCCACTCGCCTTTACCGAAGCGCAGACTTCCTTGAATCATAAATTTAGAATCTCCCGAATATACCTGCTGTAATGTCCCATCATGCAGCACACATCC
>CAUQOP010000071.1:0-5036 GCA_963519505.1 uncultured Flavobacteriaceae bacterium
GGCACAAGCTGTTGCAAAAAGCATCAATCCTGAAACTAAAGTTTCTATTTTCAAAACTTATGGGACAGCGATGTTTCGTTATGAAAATTTAGAACTGGAATTTGTAGGCGCAAGAAAGGAAAGCTATAGTGCTGACAGCAGAAACCCTCAGGTGGAACAAGGAACATTGGAAGATGACCAAAAACGCCGAGATTTCACAGTAAATGCGATGGCGATTTCACTCAATAAAGATAATTTCGGGGAACTTATAGACCCTTTTAATGGAATGGAGGACATGGAGCAGAAGATACTTCGAACTCCACTAGAGCCAGTCCAAACCTACTCAGATGACCCTTTAAGAATGATGCGCGCCATTAGATTTGCTTCTACGCTTGGTTTTTCAATAGAGCAAAAATCATTGGAAGCCATAGAAAAAGAAGCGAAAAGAATAGAAATAATCACTGTGGAGCGGATAATGGTGGAGTTTAAAAAAATTATGCTGTCCGAAAAACCTTCCGTAGGGCTGGAAATTATGAAAAAAACAGGGCTTTTGGATATTGTTTTACCAGAGCTTACGGCATTAGAAGGGATTGAAGAAGTAGAAGGGCAGAAGCATAAAGATAACTTCTGGCACACGCTGGAAGTGGTGGACAACATCTCAAAAAACACGGATAATCTTTGGCTCAGATGGGCGGCGCTGCTGCATGATGTGGGCAAAGCTCCGACAAAAAAATATGTGAAAGGAACAGGATGGACATTCCACGGGCATGAGTTTTTAGGGTCAAAAATGGTGAAAACTATTTTCCAAAGGCTGAAACTTCCACTAGGGAAGGATATGAAATATGTTCAAAAAATGGTGAAATTGTCTTCCAGACCGATTGCGCTGATTTCTGATGATGTTTCGGATAGTGCGCTGCGTAGGATGCTGTTTGATGCAGGAGAGGATTTAGAGGATTTGTTTACTCTTTGTAAAGCAGATATCACAACAAAAAATTCTTACAAGCAGGAAAAATTCAAGAAGAATTTCGAATATGTGGCGAAAAAAATAAAGGAAGTAGAGGAAAAAGACCATGTAAGAAATTTCCAGCCACCAATAACAGGCGAGGAGATTATGCAGATGTTTAACCTGAAGCCTGGAAGGGAAATAGGAATTTTAAAAGAAAGAGTAAAAGAGGCAGTTTTGGAGGGAGAAATTCCTAATGAACATGAAGCTGCAAAAGAATTAGTAATGCAAGAAGCAAAAAAAATTGGACTTATTTAAGCCCAATTTTTTTATTTTTAATTTTTGTATAAAGCATTCGTTCATATTCCTGAAAGGAAAGTTTTCAAAATAGTTCCAGAAGGAGTGTGGATGCTTACTTTACTGGCTTGAGTAAATCCATTAGCATCGGAAATGTATATAAGCCCATCAATCACATTGAATCCATAAAGAGTGGAATATCCGTTTTCTGCAACACTAAATATAGGGCTGCTTGGAGCGGTGCTGGAAGAAAGTTCCATAGAATATACTCCTGTTCCTCCTGTGAAATAGATGTATCCATTGTCTATTTCGATGTTGTTGGCATTTTTTATTCCTGTGAGAGTTACCGTACTTGTGAGGCTTCCACTGGAATTATATTTATAAATGTAGGAATCAGCTTCGGTAGCTTTTCCTGCAATTACATAGACATCGTTGTTATAAGAAATGGTTTTGTTGATAGCTCCATTAGGAACAGTGATTGTTCCTGTTACGCTATTAGAAGCGGAGGAAATGATAGTGAGTTTGTTTCCTGTTCCAAAACTTGCATTTTGAACAAATACATTGGTTCCAGCAGTTACGATTCTTTCAACTGTATCGCTGCTAGGGATTTTTTTAATTAGACTGTTATTTTCTGTATTATAAATAGTTATGCTTTGTTCTCCGCCGTAAGTGCTATTGGTAACATAGGCCTGATTTCCTACGAAAGTGATGTAACGAGGATTTTTTATATCCTGTGTGATTTCGGCTTTTTTCTGGAAAGTATATCTATCAGTGATAATGATTTTGTTAGAATTATTTACCACAAGATAGGCTTCTCCATTGTGGAAATTCACATGCTGGAGGACATCTCCTAGGTTCTCTCCATTCGTAGTTTTGTAGATGTCATTTTTGATGGAAGAAAAGCCATTACTAATATAACTTAGTTCTGCATTGGGAGTTCCGAATTTACCTTCATTTGCTACGAGAATTCCGTTTTCGTGCTTTTCAGCAGGAATGATAGCATCTGCTTCGTCTCGGTTACAAGAAACGGCCGTTAGGGCTAAAAGAGCGATAAGCCCTGTGATTTTAAAATTTTTCATAGAATGTAAATTATTAAAAATTGATATTAAAATTGATATTAAAATTTCTCAAAGGCAGCGGATAGTAGTCGCTGGTTTTATAGACTTGATTTAGAATATTGTTAATCTTTCCACCTAAAGTGATGTTTTTCTTTAAATAAAACTCAACTCCCGTATTTACGATGGTGTAATGAGACAGCAGGTAGTTTTTGTTCTCATCGGTCGTTGTGAAAACTTCGCTGGTGAACATTCCTTGGATGAATAGGTTTAAATACTTGTTTTTCAGGGAAATAAGCCCGTTGGCTTTGTGCTTTGGTACATAGGAAAGGGATTTGTT
Organism: uncultured Flavobacteriaceae bacterium; assembly: GCA_963519505.1. Classification (GTDB taxonomy): domain Bacteria; phylum Bacteroidota; class Bacteroidia; order Flavobacteriales; family Weeksellaceae; genus JABCPE02. Next base: position 2,615 of record CAUQOP010000071.1, read on the forward strand.
TTTTTCTGTGTCTTTGGAGTTGGTATAAGCGTAGGAAAGACTTATTTTCAAAGTGTTTTTGCCTATATTATGGGTATAATCGGTATAAATTTCACCACCAAAAGAGCGAATTTTTTTGCTGTTAAATGGCGACCAATATCCAGAAGAAGTAGGCAGCCACTGGATAAGATTTTCTATATCATTATAAAAAGAAGCGATGTCTATATTCAGGTTTTTAAACTTGAATAAATGATTGATTTCAAACTGATATGCAGTCTCTGGTTTTAGGTTCAGATTTCCGCCTGGCTGCCAGTATAAATCATTAAAAGTAGGATATCTAAAATTTTTAGAAGCGTTTAGTTTTAATGAATAATTTTTGGTAAAATCTATACGAGACCCGATGAAAAAAAGATAAGGACTTTCTATATTTTCCACCAAATCTTTTCTGAGTGAGCCTTCTAGATAAAGGCGCGAAAATAAATTTTTATTAGCCGTAATCGCCAGATAACCAGTGTTTCTCTTAGGGTTTGTGATTCCAGAGGAGTATCCCTCAGCGGTGTTGTATTGGTATTCGCTGATTAGATTTATGCTGAAATTATTAGGCTTTTGATAAGAAAAATCATTGCGGACGAGCCAAGTTTTTCCCTCTGCGCCATTGCTTTTTGGTAAATTTATATCGGTGTAATAATCGTATTTTTCGCTCAGAAAAGCCAGTTTCAAATCATTATGAAAATTGCCGTAATCGCTCTGCCAGTTAATCATGGTTTTCAGCCCATCGGTGGAATATTTCGTTTTTGTCTGGCTTTCAGAAAAAACAGGATAATGCTGTAATCCCGTATTCCACAGCGAAAACATTGCGATTTTCTGATGGTCATTAAAACGATAAGCAGCCGAAATAGAGTAGTTGTATTGGTAATAAGCTCCGTTTCTGTTGATGTATTTTTCTTTTGGAACTTCGTAGTTGTTTTCGCTTTTGGCAAGGGCAGTGTTTAGTTTTACAGAAAATTTATCATTGCTGTAAGCTATTTTTAAAGCCGAATTTAAAGTGTTAAAAGACCCAAATTCCGAGAACAAATTCCCGTTAAGCCCTTTTCCGAACTGGATTTTATCATCCAAATGTATCGTTCCGCCGATGGCGCCCGTGCCGTAGGAAATGCTTCCTCCACCAGCTTTTACACTGATTTTATCAAAATTAAGAAGTCCAATATTATTAATATCTCCCTGCCCTAAAAATAAGGAATTGATATTGATGCCATTCCAGATGAAAGCCGTCTGCTGCGCTGTTGTCCCACGGAAAGAGGGCGAAGACACCATTCCTCTACTATTTTCTTTGATGTAGAGAGGTGTAGAAAACCGAAGTGTTTCCGAAAGATTGCTGGTGTTTTTATGAATATTGTCCGAAAGATTGATAACCTTCTGGAAATGTACAGATTCGTTCAGTTTTTTATCCGAAATAAAAACTGTATCTATTTTTTTCTCTTGTGCAGCTACAAAGGAGACAACTCCCAAAATGATTAGGGAAATATACTTTTTAATCATAATTCTACTTTTCCTCCGAAAGTTTTGTTATTAAATTTATATCTGGCAGGTCTCCTGGCTTTTGCATTTCTACGCCTTCCCGCGTGAGCAGTGGCATTTTTGTAGAAACTTTTTTTGCAATTTACAGTTGCGGGGACAGCTCGGGATTTTCATCCGATTCCCTTTTCATCTATTTCTCAATAGAACCAAAATATAATAAAGACAAGTGCTATAAGCTGGATTCTGTCCTTTGAAAAATCAAAGTGCTTGTTATTTATCTACATTTTATATTGCTATAAAACTTTAGCCACTTACCCCTCGGCATTGGACGAGCTACCCTTAGTTGCCGATATACTTAGTGTTGCACCGCATAGAGTTTACCTGATTTCACTACAGCCGTACTGTACTTGCTTTCTGTTGCACTTGTCCTCGTATCGCTACGGACGGGCGTTACCCGCTATGCTGCTCTGTGGTGTCCAGACTTTCCTATTTCATTAAAGAAATCAACAAGCCGCACTTGTCACGGCAAATATAGAATTAAAAAATTGAAAATAAAAAAAACTCCTGTAAATTTAAAATCTACAAGAGGTAAAAACTAATAACCATGAAAACTCAAATTAAACATGAGAATCTTATTTTGGGTATTATCAAATATCGTGCCAAAAATATCAAAAACAAATATACATATGTGAAAATTAAATCGTATTTTTGCGGAAAATAAATTTTAAGAAAATGGCAGGAAAGATTACATTTACAATGATTAAGCCAGATGCAGTAGCAGACGGGCATATCGGAGCAATTTTAGGAAAAATTTCAGAAGCTGGATTTAAAATTAAAGCAATGAAACTTACTCAGCTTACTGTAGCTGATGCTAAAAAATTCTATGAAGTTCACGCAGAGAGACCATTCTATGGAGAATTAGTAG
>CAUQOP010000072.1:0-4970 GCA_963519505.1 uncultured Flavobacteriaceae bacterium
CTATTCACCAAAAGCAAAAGCTGACCTTAAAATTATAAAGGATTTGGGCTTTGATAAACTGCCTGTATGTATAGCAAAAACGCAGAAATCACTGAGTGATGATGAGAAAAAAATAGGAAGACCTACAGGATTTGATGTCACAGTGAGAGGTTTTGAGTTTGCAGCGGGAGCTGGTTTTGTGATTCCTATTTTGGGCGATATTATGCGTATGCCAGGGCTTCCAGAAGTTCCTATGGCAGAGGGAATGACCATAGATGCGCAAGGAAATATCAGTGGTCTGAGCTAATAAATCAGAAAAATATTAAAAGCGAAAAGTCGGAGAAAAACTCCGACTTTTCTTTTTGGTTTAAGATAGTGTTAGCTTATTTTTTTGCCAATTTGTAATCAGGCTTTTTAGCATCACCTACTTTCTCAACAAGGTAAGCAGCATCTTCTTCTACTAAGAAAACTCTTGGTTTATCGTTTCCTTCTTCTTTAAGAGTAACGAAAGCACCATCTGCGCTTACTTCGTAAGAACCTTTAGCGTTGAACTGACCATCTTTTTTCTCTAAATAAGTTTCATCCAAAAGGAAAGAACCATCTTCGTTTAGAGTTAATTTCATTTCAATACCAGGGCAGTCAGCACATGGTACTTTTCCAGAAAATTCACCAACATGCTTCTTAGGAGCTTCTGCTTTTGCAGTTTCTTCTGGTTGAGCTTGTTGAGTGCTGTCAGCTTCTACAGCTTGTGGAGTTTCAGTTTTAGCTTCTTCTTTTTTTGAACAGCTCACTGCGAAAAGCCCTGTTAATAAAACAGGCAAAATCATTTTTTTCATAATGGTAAAATAAAATTTAAATTAAAAACATTTTCTATAAATCAATAAGCATGCCAAAAGATTTTTTAAAACACTTAAAAAAATAATGATTTTTATCATGTTTTTAAAAAATCTAAAAAAGCATTCTTTTTCTATTTGAAAAAATTACCAAGTAGTAAACCAAAACACTACTTTATTCTGTTTAAATTTTCGCAGGCATCGTCATTAAAGTTTTTACAAGCCTTTCTAAACCAATAGATAGCTTTGTTTTTGTCCTGTTCCACGCCATTTCCATTATGGTAGGCAACTCCTAAATTATTTTGAGCATTTGCATTTCCTTGTTCCGCTGCTTTGGTGTACCAACACACCGCCTTTGGATAGGATTGTTCTACTCCATATCCTTTTTCATAAGCTATTCCCAAATTATATTGAGACTCTGTAAATCCTTGCTCTGCTGCTTTAGTAAACCAATATACTGCGTGGGGATAGGATTGTTCCACGCCATTTCCATCATAATAACTAGCACCTAAATTATTTTGTGCCCTGACAAACCCTTGTTCCGCAGCTTTGGTGTACCAATGGATAGCTTTTTCATAGGATTGCTCTACGCCGTATCCTTTCTCGTAAGTAACGCCCAAATTATATTGCGCCTCTGCATGTCCCTGCTCCGCTGCTTTTTGCCACCAATAGATGGCTTTTTTATAGGATTGCTCTACACCATATCCCTTCCCGTAATTAACGCCCAAATTATATTGTGAATTAGCATGTCCTTGTTTTGCCGCTTTTTGCCACCAATAGAGAGCTTTTTTTTCGGATTGTTCTACACCTTCTCCACTATGATAATAATATCCCAAATTAAATTGCGCCTCTACATCTCCCTGCTCCGCTTTTTTTATTAGGTCATTTATATTTTCTTGCTGGGTACAGCTTATAGTAAAACATGATAATAGTAGAAATACAAGATATTTCCTCATTTTATTAAAATTTTTAATCGTTTTATTCCTACTCTTTTTTAGGCTTTTCGGATATCGCCTTTTATTTTAGAAATTAGCAGAAAAATTATTTAGTAATCTTTCTATATTTTCTTTACCTACGGGATTTTGGCTGTGAACGGAGAATTTTGGGAGCGGTAGATTATGCTCTATGCAGTACTCCACCAGATATTTGGCGCAGTCATATCCAGACTCATCCTCGCCTAAGTCATGGTCAAAAGAAATAAAATCAGGCAGGCCGTTTTGTGTAATATATTCTACAAAATCTGCATAATTATACACTCTGTCAAAGCCTTCTGGAGTTACTCGTAAATCATCTAAGTATAGTTTTTTCATATATAAATAATTTTAAATTTTTGTTAGGAATTAGAAACCAGCTACAGAAAATAGTTGGTTTATTTATTGAGAAAGATAATGTCAGCGCATACATGGGAAAAAGCAAATTCATCTAAACATAAAATATGCTGTGCGAAACCTTGCACAACAGATGATTTATACACATATTTTTGAGCGAAAAACATGGCTTTTTCTAACTTTTTTAAACCCAAGCAAATATATAAAATATAAAAGGATAAAAAGGGCTTTTCAGAGAGGGAAATAATATGAAAAAAGTCATAGGTAACAACATTTAGAAAATAGTATTATATTTGCCGCCTAAAAAATATAATAAAAATGAATAAAAAGTTGTTTAGCATAATGTTTTTAGGAACATTAGCTACTTTTTCTGCTCAAGAAAAACAGATAGATGAGGTGCTTATTCAGGGAAAATTCTTTGAAACTCCCTACCAGAAGGTCAATGAAAACATAGTAGTCATCCAGCATAAAGAAATAGAGCAGTCGCCTGCCAAGAGTATAGATGAACTCCTACAGCAATACACAGGAGTGGATATCAGAAAAAGAGGTGGAAATGGAGTTTTGTCCGATATCTCTATCCGTGGAGGGTCTTATGACCAAGTTTTGATTTTGGTGAATGGCATCCGCATGAATGACAGCCAGACAGGGCATAATAGTTTCAATATTCCCATAGACCTCTCTAATGTAGAGCAGATAGAAATCGTAAAAGGTCCTGCTGCAAGGCGTTTTGGGAATAATGCCTACGCAGGAGTTATCAACATCATTACTAAAACACACAAAGAAAAAACAGTAAAAATAACTGCCGAAGGTGGCGATTTTGAAGCGTATTCTTTGGGTGCAAATATCAATTTGGGCGGAGAAAAATTTTCTCAGTCTTTACAAGCAAATACGGCTTATTCCACAGGATACCGCTATAATACAGACTATCAGATTAGAAATGTTTTTTATCAAAATCAACTTGATATTAAAAACGGAAAAGTGGGAATTCAGGCTGGTTTCAGCGAAAAGAAATTCGGTTCAAATGGCTTCTATGGCTCTTCTGCCGACCAGTACGAAGAAACACAGGCATCCATCGTAAGTATGGCATACAGACAGAAGTTGGGAAACTGGGGGCTGAATGCCAATGCCTACTGGCGTAGAGGGCAGGACATGTATCTATGGAGAAGATATAACCCCGCAGCATACAGAAATATGCACATTGGGAATAATGTGGGAGGACAGCTGAATGCCAATTATCACTCTATAATAGGGACTACGGGACTTGGGGTAGAGCTTAGAAAAGAATTTTTAGCGAGTAATAACTTGGGGCATAGAAACCGATTTTTGACTCAGGTTTTCTTTGAGCATCATTTCTCTTTTTTTAGTGAAAAATTGCAGATTGTCCCTGGTATTTCTTGGGCAAATTATAACACGGTAGGGAATTTCTTCTACCCAGGTGTAGATGTAGGGTTTAATTTTAATGAAAATAATAAAATCTACGCCAATGTAGCAAAAGTCAATAGAATTCCTACTTTTACTGAACTATATTACTCTGATGCAGGAAATATAGGTGATGCTGATTTAAAGCCAGAAAGTGCGATTTCTTCAGAGGTGGGCTATCGTTATCAAAACCCTAAAATCACAGCGAAAGTTAGTGGTTTTATGAGAAATTCTAGCAATGCCCTAGATTGGGTAAGAAATACATCTGCCGAAAAATGGGCATCAAAAAATATAGGAGATATCAATCTGAAAGGGGTAGAAGTGGAGTTTAGCCATAGACCTGTGGATTGGCTTAGTTATTCAGCAGGATATACCTATATTGATAATAAGAGAGAAACCGAGGGTTATGCATTCTCTAAATATGCGCTAGAAAACCTAAAACACCAGCTGGTGGGTAAAGTAGAAACTAGATTTTTGAAATATTTCTCTAATCAGTTGATTTATAGATATAACCAAAGATTAGATTTCCTAAGTTATCATCTGCTGGATTATAAAATTTCTTTCAAGAGAAATGGGCTGGACATTTATGGGTTAATCAATAATTTGACCAATACCCAGTATGAAGAAATAGCGCTGGTTCCGCTTCCTAAAAGATGGTTCCATGTAGGAATTTCTTACACTATAAAGATGAACTAAAAACAATAAATCGTGCCGAAAGGCACGATTTATTTTATTTTTTAAAATCCAAATTGTATTTCAAGTTAGAATATCCACTGATGCTGGCTTTTAGTGAGCCTACGAGGAGTTTTGCCTCCATCTCTACAGGAATATGGTTTTGGTCATTGGTTACCCACATGGTTACTCCTTCTTTTTCTTTAAATATTCTTCCGCTCTGTACGGATGGAACTATTTTAAGACATTCTATTTTCCCAAATTTAGTTTTCTTTTTTTCTATACCTACTATTTTCAGCATGAAAGGATAGGTTTCGTCATCTATCCAGACAGTCAGTTTCACTTGGTTTCCTACTTTTAGTTTGCTGCTGTCCATATTTCTTAGGTGATAGAAAGCAGAAAGCATATCTTGTATTCCCTCAAAAGTGTTGAAATTTCGTGAGTTTTTTTTGAGTTTGTCATACAGAACCAAAGTCTTGTTATCGTGATTAAAAGTAGTCTCATAATGCCTTCTGTAGCTTCCTTCGGAGATGTTTCTCACATAGAAGCTGGGTAGTCCAGTCGCCAGATCTATATAGCTTTCATAGATATCATTTACCTTGAAAAAAGTATTGACTATCCCTGTGCTTTTCCCTACTCCTATCACACGAAGATGGTCTTTGCCCTTGTAATTTACTTGGCTGGTGGTGAGTTCCGCCGTTCCCGCATTGATGAATCCGTAGTGTATTCTGTATGATAT
>CAUQOP010000073.1:0-4952 GCA_963519505.1 uncultured Flavobacteriaceae bacterium
CCCAAACCACCGCTAAAAGGTAAAATATTAAAATAAAATAAATTATCTTCTTCAAATATTTCAGCATCAAAAACCTATTTTTTTATTTTCTTTTGTAGTGTCTTTCAGGGATTTTTCATCCATATTCGTAAGCTCCGCCAGAGAGCGAGGCTCATCTACGGTAATGTCCTTGCCTATTGATTTTAGGTAAGCATTACATTTTACCACGGTCAGCTCTCGGAACTTATATTCTGCTATCAGCCTTCCTTTTCTCAGCAGGGCAGAATCTATTTTGGATATATCTGAATTAAATGTACAAATTAGCTGACATTCAAGCACATCCGACAGCATTCCGTCTGCTATGTTCAGAATCGAAGAAACCACATCTGTATTGCTGTTGAGCGTGGTTCTCTCTGCGATGTAGTTTTCACAATCTTCCAGCACCAAAACCGAATTCTGATTATCCACCAAAACCCCAATAAAACTAGGGTCTGTGAGCGAAGAAATCATCGTAGTAGGTATGAAGATGAATTTTTTATTCGGAATCTGGCTCGTCAGCCATTTGATGTAGTTAGTCTTTCCAGAACCTGCAATTCCGTGAAGCAGCACGATTCCTTTGTTTTCGTTAGTTATCGTGTGTTTCACTCTGGTATGCACCTCCATAAAATCATCATTGTACATCAGATCCAAGTCTATTCTGTGAGGTTTTATTGTATGAGTTTTTAGGTCAAAACCTGAATTATCTTTCAGCAAAATAGATACTTTGGCTTCTTTAGAAATATATTTTTCAAAATATTCACTGAAAAGTTTTATTAGATTTTCCTTAGTATTAGAAGCATCATTTTTATAATAAACATACTCCACACGATAGAGCCCTTCCTCAAAAACTTCTGTATCATAGTCATTAGACAAGTCTCTGGTTAACAGTATAAAAACCTCTAATTCGGGATGAAAATAGCACTCCTCACTCTCATAAAGCTCGTTGGTTTTTGATGAATATTCCATCGTTTGGAAATCCTCACATTTCTGGAAATGAGAGAGTTTTTCTTTGTGTATAACCAGCTCATCATTACCGATATACAGATTTGCCATAGCATTATTTAGCAAAGCTCTATAAGGCAACGAAGTGTGAGAAACATCCATCTTGTTATAAAGCTTTACTGCTCCTGCTTCACCATCATACCCCATTAAATAAAATGGTTTGTAAAATTCTGATTCTTTTATTCTCATCTTTTTAAATTTAATTTATACTTTAATATTTTGTTTATTTTTTCTCTTTATACCAAGAGGAATATTTTACATAATTTTTGCTTATTCGCTGTATTTCAAACTCCATAAGGTCTTGCGAAACATCTTTTATCTTTTTTGCGGGAACTCCTGCCCAGAGTTCGCCTTCCCCGATGTGTGTCCCCTGCGTAACCACCGAACCAGCCGCCACCACAGCATGAGACTCTATCAGACAGCCATCCATGACAATAGCCCCCATACCAATAAGCACATTATCCTTTATTTCGCATCCGTGAACTACTGCATTATGCCCTATGGAAACATCATTTCCAATAATGGTCGCATGTTTTTCGTAAGTGCAGTGCACGGTTACATTATCTTGAATATTCACCCTGTTACCGAGCCTGATGCTGTTCACATCCCCTCTCAATACGGCATTATACCAAATGCTGCACGCATCACCCATCACCACATCTCCGATAATCACAGCCGTTTCCGCTAAAAATACATCTTCGCCCACGATGGGAGTTTTTCCTAAAACTTCTCTAATCAAAGCCATTTTTTATAATTTTTCTGCTGTAACTATCACAGGCATAGAGTTTTCTGGGCTAAAATCAACTTTATTAAATCCGCCATAAAACTGAATATTTTTAAACCCTGCATTCTCTAAAAACCCTTTAAGTTCTTGATAATCAATATTTATCAAAACCTCCTCGTTTTCAACTTTTTTATCTAAAATAGTTTTGAAAATAATATTTCCTTCTTCATTCAAAGAGTAAGAACGCTCACATGTAACTATCTCATTATCAATCATCGGCAAATTTCCTAAAAAATTTCCTTCTTTATTTTTAGATGTGAATTTCCAAAAATTCACCATTTGGATGATTAGTTTCCCTCCTTGTTCCAGCTGAGCATAGGCTTTCTGCAAAAAATCTAAAATTTCTTCCTTGTTTCCCAAATGAGGAAGCGTGTTTCCTATGTTGATAATGGTCGTAAATTTCGGAAACCTGTCAATATCAAGCATACTCATATTAACGACTTCTACGCCTTTCTCTTTTGCTTTATTGATGAGTTTTTCGTTGATATCAATAGCTGTGACATCATAATTCTCACCAAGTAAATACTGGGACAAATTCCCTGTTCCTGCGCCCACATCCAAAACCTTTTTGCCTTTTATTTCCTCTGCGAAAAAAGTCTTGTGCAGTGGAGACAATGAAAAAATCAAATCATATTTCTCTGAAATATCATCATAAAATTTTTTCATACTTTTTTGATTCTGCGTAATATCGCTCATATTCAGCGTTTTAATTATTTCACATTTTTCCTTTTCATGAAAATAGAAGTCACTATCACGATGACCACCATAATGCCAAGCATCCAATAAAAGCCGTATTCATGGTCTATTCCGAACATTTCCTGAAAATTCATCCCGTAAAGACTCGCCAAAAAGGTTATCGGCAAGAAATACGCTGAATATACAGCTAAAATTTTCATGGACTCGTTATTTCTCTGGTCAGATAGCGCCAAAAATAGACTTATAAGACTGGTAGACTGCGAGTTAAGATATTCAAAACCACTCATCACCTCCGTATAGGTATCTTTCAAATCATTGAATTCTATTTTTTCTATCGGAAGTTTGTCATAAAAATTAACCCACTCATTAGAAATGGACAAAAGTTTCAGATTAAGGCTCGCTCGTCTTTTCAAACGATATAGACGCTTGATTTCATTAGAGTTAGAATCCGTTTTAGTGAAAATATCATTCTCTATTTTTTCCATTTTCTCCAAAAGATTGATATTTTCTTTTCTGTAAGATTTCAAAATGCCAGAACCCAGTTCCAAGGCTATCCGATAGGGATTAGCAGCCTGAAAAGTTCCGTTTTTTAGTTCTTCGGAGAGTTTTTTAATTCGCTCATTATCAACTCTATGAATCGTCAAAATAAGATTTTCTTTAATGAAAATCCCAACTTTTGTACTAATATCGTTAATAGAATTCAAAAACTTGTTGCCTGGTTCAGAACTCGTCCTCGCTAGAATAAATTTAATTTCACCCAAATCTTCTGCTTTGGGAAGATGATTGGCATTAATACAGTCTTTTAAGTGTAATATATTGATTTTGTATTGTTTAGATATTTCCGAAATATTTTCATATTTCATATCCTGAATATCAATCCATTCAAAAACATCATTTTTATATAGTGTCTTAACTATCATAATATCAAATTTTTACCATTTCTGTAATCTCCACATCATAACCGCTTACTATTGGTTTCTGATCTGTATTTTGAGATAAAATTTTTATTTTATGAATTCCTAACTCCTTGATAATCTGAATTCCTATTCCATAATCTTTAAAATTCTGAGTATTTCTAAACTCTGTATTTTCTTGATTATTGATGAACTGCTGAAGTTTTCGCAGTGTATTCTCTGTGGTGGAAACATTATTGATAAAAACTATCACTCCTCTGCCCTCTTCATTTATTTTAGCCGTAATTTTCCCCAATAAAGACTTCTCTCCATTAGCCAAAATACTCAGCACATCAAAGTAAGACCCAGAAGACTGCACCCGCACAAGAACCTCATCATTTACCGACCAACTTCCTTTGGACAAAGCAAAATGCACCTGCTCTGTGTATTTCTCCTTAAAGGCATAAAATCTGAAATCTCCATAAAAAGTTTTCACTTCTCTTTCTTCGATTTTATCTATCAAATCTCCATTTTTCAGGCGGTATTCTATCAAATCTTCTATGGAAACTATTTTTAGGTTTTGTTTTCGGGCAAGTTCCGCCAGCTGTGGAAGCCTCGCCATCGTTCCATCTTCGTTCATGATTTCGCAGATTACTCCGCCCTCTTTCAGTCCTGCAAGTCTGGTCAAATCTATCGCCGCCTCGGTATGTCCTGCGCGTTTCAGTACTCCGCCTTCTTTGGCTCTGAGAGGGAAAATATGCCCAGGGCGCATGAAATCAGTCGGTTTGCTTTTTTCATCCATCAAGGCTAAAATAGTCCTTGCCCTGTCATTCGCTGAAATCCCGGTAGATACGCCATCTCCCAGCAAATCCACTGATACCGTAAAGGCTGTTTCTTTTGGGTCGGTACTGCGGGAAACCATAGCCTCCAAGCCCAGTTCATCACACCTGCTTTCGGGAAGTGGCGTACAGATAAGCCCACGCCCATGGATGGTCATAAAATTGATAATCTCTGGTGTGGTCAGCTCCGCAGCAGAGAGGAAATCGCCTTCGTTCTCGCGGTTTTCATCATCTACTACGATGATGATTTTACCGTTTTTAAGGTCTTCTATGGCTTCTGAAATTGTATTTAATGTGATATTTTTCATGTTAATTTTATTTCTACAAAGATAATTATTAACATTAGATTTTCTAAAGTTTTTTAATATCTATCTCCGTATATATTCTTTGCTTTTAGTGTATATTTTTTGACAAAGTCCGTTTTACTCTCTGTGTAGGCATCTCTATTATGCTCAAATTTTTTCCAAAGGAGAAGTTTCATTTTTTCATATTCTTTTGCTACATCTTGATTTTCAATAAGATAATCCCGAAAATAAAGTTCATCATTATCGCCTCTCAATCTTATATGCAAATGAAATACCTTTTCCGCAAAACCATTTATGGTGTATCCTTTGTTATACACCATTCTATCTTTATCACGAGACATGCAGAGATATTGGTTTTTGTCCAAAATATCTGAAATATTTTTTAAACTATTTTTATCATTGCATTCTATAAGGA
>CAUQOP010000074.1:0-4948 GCA_963519505.1 uncultured Flavobacteriaceae bacterium
CAAAATCTCCCTGATCGGAAATGTATTGGTAAAGTTCATTATTAAACCTTACGATGTTCCTCGCGCTTCGGTAGTTTTCTTTTAGTGAAATGACATTGGCAGGGACAGGTGCATTTTCTTTATGATTGATGATGTTCAGCATCAGCTGGCTCTCTCCGCCACGGAATCGGTAAATGCTCTGTTTAGGGTCTCCCACGAGGGTGAAACTTGTATTGTCCGAAGAAATCGTGTGATCTCGCAGCGGCAGGAAATTCTGCCATTGCAGCGCCGAAGTATCCTGAAACTCATCAAAGAAATAATGCAGATACCGAGTTCCCACTTTTTCGTAAATGAAAGCCGAAGGCTCATTTTTCAGGTTTTCATTGATGATAATATTAAATTTGGAAAGCAGAACCAAATCGTTTTCTTCCTCTATTTTGGCAAGTTCATCTTGGATTTCCTTATTTACCCGAAGCGGAAGCAGAGCGTGAAGTATTTTTTCTTTTTTCTGCATCAGGATATAATTGCTGATGAGCTTTCTCCTGCTCTCCATCAAATGACTGAGAATGTCAAAAATATCCTGCTCTTTTTGTTTTGACTTAGATGAAGCACTTTTTTCAAAAACTGCCAGTGCAGATTCTTCATTTGATGGGAAAGGGAAATCCTTTCGCTCCTTGTTGTAGAACTTAGCGACTTCATGGAAAAACTTGGCAATGCTGTTTCTTCCGCCGCCAGAGAAATCCTCTATTTCCAGCCCTCTTTCTTTGATAAGGGATATCGTATCCTGTGCTATTTTCACAGAATCTTTCTTGATTTCGGTGAGGTTTTTTCTGATGTTGTTTTTGGTGTTTTCGTAGGCTTCCCAGTCAAAATCTTTATTCTCCAAAAGTCTTTTGTAGTGGGTATCTTTTACAAATTCTTTTGCCGATTGGTAGAGCGTTTGGCTCAGATTTACCCGCTCGTTATTATCCAGACTATAATTCACGAAGTCTATGAAAGTCTCCGATACCTTTTTGTCTCCGCCTATCTTGTTCAGCATCTGGTCTACGGCTTCTATCAGATAAGGTTCGGGCTGAATTTCCAAATTAAAATTCTGCGCAAGTCCCAGCTCGTAGGAAAAAGAACGCACCAATTTAGAATTAAATCTATCTATCGTGCCGATGTTCAGCATAGAGTAGTGGTGCAGAATATAGTCCAAAACCGCTTGGGAACGGCGGTGCAGCTCATCGATAGGAATATTTTTGCCCTGCTGGCGGAATTTTTCCTGTATATCCAGCAGTTCTTGGCATTGGGCATAGTTTTCAGCTGTGAATTTTCCCAGCCATTGGAGTATTCGCTCTTTCATCTCATTGGCAGCCTTGTTGGTAAAAGTAAGGGCAATGATATGCCGAACAGCATCTGGCTCGCTGGGATTTTCCAGACAAAGCATTAGAAGTCTCTGTACGAGGGTATAAGTTTTGCCCGATCCAGCCGAGGCATTGATGACAGTATAAGTGGATTTCATTTTTAGGAAAAATTTTCTCAAAAGTAAGTAAAAAAAAAATCCCTTCAAATAGAAAATAATTTTTAGAATTCATAGGTTTTCGTTAGATTTGTGAAACGAATAAAAATTAATTATAACATTAAAAAAAATACTAAAATGGGATTTATTTCATTCATCGAAGCAAGACAGATTTTAGACTCTCGTGGTAATCCTACTGTGGAGGTAGATGTATTTACAGACAGCGGAGCCATGGGGCGCGCAGCAGTACCTTCTGGGGCATCCACAGGGGAACATGAGGCGGTGGAGCTTCGTGACGGTGGTGCAGAGTTTTTAGGAAAAGGTGTGGAAAAAGCTGTAGAAAATGTAAGGGAAATCATCGCTCCTGAAATCATCGGGCTTCCTGTCACTCAGCAGAACCTCATCGACCAAATCATGATAGAAGCTGATGGAACTAAAAATAAAGGGAAACTCGGGGCTAATGCTATTCTTGGGGTTTCTCTGGCAGTGGCAAGAGCCGCAGCGGCGCACCTTAGAATGCCTCTTTATAAATATGTGGGCGGTGTAAATGCCAATACTCTGCCTGTTCCGATGATGAATATCATCAATGGAGGTTCTCACTCTGATGCTCCTATCGCGTTCCAAGAGTTTATGATTATGCCAGTGAAGGCAGATTCTTTCTCACATGCTCTTAGAAAAGGAACGGAAATTTTCCATCATTTGAAATCTATTTTGAAATCTCGTGGATTATCCACAGCAGTGGGAGATGAGGGAGGTTTTGCACCGACATTCAAGGGAACGGAAGATGCTCTGGATACTTTGCTCCAAGCGATAGAAAAAGCAGGATACAGACCTGGGGATGATATTATGCTGGCATTGGACTGCGCTTCTTCGGAGTTTTATAAAGATGGAGTTTATGATTATAGAAAATTTGAAGGTGAAGGAGGAGCATTTAGAACTCGTGAAGAGCAGGTTTCTTACTTGGCTGAATTGACACAGAAATACCCGATTATTTCCATCGAAGACGGAATGCAGGAAGATGACTGGGAAGGCTGGAAACTCTTGACAGACAAGATAGGCGACAGAGTGCAGCTGGTAGGAGATGACCTTTTCGTGACAAATGTAGAGCGACTTTCACAAGGGATAAAACAAGGAGTAGCCAACTCTATTTTGGTGAAAGTAAATCAAATCGGTTCTCTTTCTGAAACGATGGCTGCCGTGCAGATGGCTCAGCATAACAAATATACTTCGGTAATGTCCCACCGCTCAGGAGAAACGGAGGATTCTACCATAGCAGACCTTGCTGTAGCGATGAACTGTGGACAGATAAAAACAGGTTCGGCTTCCCGTTCGGACAGAATGGCGAAATACAACCAACTACTAAGAATAGAAGAAGCTCTTGGTGAAACGGCGATTTTTCTAGGGATGGATGCCTTTAAAATCAAGAGATAATGAAAAGAAGATTAGTATTATTTCTGATGCTCATGGTTCAGTTTTTCATGGCGCAGAAAAAAGCGGAAGATTATCTACATTTAGGAGATAAATATAGATTTGATAATAAGGATTATAAACTGGTATGGAGTTCCCATCCAACAAGTAATTTCTACAAGCAGGAGTATATTTTGCCAAATGAAAATGTAGAAAAATACACAAGGATGATTATGATTGATTTCTTGGAAGGAGATTTGACTCCAAAGGATGCGATAAGTAATTTTGTCAATAATTTGGAGAATAGCAAAAAGCAAAATCCTATCATAAATTATCAAATGTATGAAAGAGAGGATGAGTATATGCTTGATTTTATAATAAGTAAAAACTCTCAGGATGGAAAGGAAATTCTTATTCTAGAAAGAAATGTTTATCGATATTTTAGAATAAATACACCGAAGAGAAAGGGCGTTTTACTTTTCGGCGTTAGTGATAGAGCATACACTAAAAAAGAGATGGACAATATGTTTTCTGTCTTGAAAAATAAAAAACTTGATTTAGTAAATAAAGTAATCCAAATAGAAGTTCCTAAAATAAAATAATTTTTAAGAAAGGATAGGTAACAAGTCTTTTCTTACATTACAGCAAAAAATTATGAAACTAAATATTAATAACGAAACAGGAAGATTAAAAACTGTAGTCCTTGGTCAGCCAGTATCTATGGGAGCAGACCCTACTCTGGAGGAGAGTTATGATGCGAAATCATACCATACCATCCAGCAGGGTGTTTACCCAAAGGAAGAAGATATCATCCATGAAATGACTGAGTTTGAGAAAGTTCTCAAGAAATATGATGTAGAGGTTATTCGTCCAGATATTATCAAAGATTATAATCAGGTCTTCGCGCGAGATGTGGCGTTTGTCATAGAAGACAAGATGATATTGTCTAATCTTATTCCAGACAGAGCCGATGAACAGGAGGCTTATTCCAAAATATTCGAACAAGTGGAGTGGCGTAAAATCATCAACCTGCCTGACACAGCCCACATAGAAGGGGGAGATGTGATAGTATGGAATGATTTCTTGTTTATAGGAACTTGTTTTAGTGAGGATTATAGAAATTTCAAAACGGCGAGAACTAACGAATACGCGATAGAAATTCTCAAAGAATATTTTCCTAAAAAAAGGATAATAGACCTAGAACTAAAAAAGAATGACACTGTTCCGTATGAAGGCATTTTGCATCTAGATTGTACATTTAATCCCGTAGGAAAGGATAAATGTATCATCTACAAGGATGGTTTTGTGGATGAGAGCGATTACAGACTGATTTTGGATATTTTTGGGGAAGAAAATTGTTTTCATGTTACCAAAGAAGAAATGTTTGAAATGAATCCAAATATTTTTTCGATTTCGCCAGAAGTAGTCGTTTCAGATGCGGCTTTCACTAGGATGAACAGACATTTACAAGATGTTTGGAATATTAAAGTAGAAGAAATTCCTTATCGCGAGATATCCAAAATGGGAGGGCTTTTAAGATGCTCCACTATGCCGCTGGCAAGGGAATAAAAAATAGAGAAAATGCAGACAACCAACACCGTTCTTATGATAGAACCTGTGGCGTTTGGCTATAATGCCCAGACTGCCGAGAACAACTATTTCCAAATAAACTCCGAGAATGAAAATACTCAGCTGAAAGCCTTGGCTGAGTTTAATGCTTTTGTGGAAAAACTTCGTTCTCATGGAATCAATGTTATCGTGGTTAAAGACACTCTGGAGCCGCATACACCAGATTCTATTTTTCCAAATAACTGGGTGAGTTTCAGCCCAGAGGGAAGGGTAATCCTTTATCCGATGTTCGCACCGAACCGAAGAGACGAACGCCGAATGGACATCATAGAAAAACTGAAAAATGAAGGTTTTGAGGTGAAAGAAATCATAGATTTCACTCAGTCCGAAAAGGAGAACAAGTTTTTGGAAGGAACGGGAAGCATCATCTTTGATCAAGATAATAAGATAGCATACGGTTCGGTTTCTGTTCGGCTGGATGAGGATTTGTTC
>CAUQOP010000075.1:0-4923 GCA_963519505.1 uncultured Flavobacteriaceae bacterium
CCGTATGGAGTTCGAAGAGTCTTCCATCTTCTATTAGAGCGATTTTAGAAGCCTCTTCCTCATATGATATAATTAACTCTTTCTTCATTTTTTTGGCTTTCTAATAATACTTTTCTTTTACTTAAATAAACAAAAATATAGTCGGCTCCATTTTCAAAAATAAAAACACCAACTATATTCTTATGTTTTCCTACTGAAGACTATTTTTTCTTCTTATGTCTGTTTAGTCTTCTTCTCTTTTTTCTCTTGTGGGTAGCCACCTTATGTCTCTTTCTTTTCTTTCCGCTTGGCATAGCTTTAATGTTTTTATTCTGTTATTACTCAGTGAATTATATTTATTTTACTTTTACTTTTGATTTTACCTTTTCTACGAAAGTCTTAGAAGGCTTAAATGCTGGTATATTATGTGCAGGAATTTGGATTGCAGTATTTTTAGAGATATTTCTACCTGTTTTTGCTGCTCTTGTTTTGATAATGAAAGATCCAAAACCTCTAAGATACACATTATCACCATTATACATAGTCGTTCTTATCTCCTGCATAAACGCCTCTATGATTCTCTGAGTTTCATTTTTCTCAGTTCCTAACTTATTTGCAATTGCATTTACTAATTCTGCCTTTGTCATTTCCTTTTTTGTTTTTATTTTTGGTGTGCAAATATATAAAAAATTTTGAAAACAATTAAACAAAATTCTGATTTTCTTTACATTGGTCAAAAATTATTGCTCTGGTACAGCCAAAATGCAAGAGTTTTACCGTGGAGAACCACCCAAAATCCATATAATGTGTGGATTTCGGAGATTATTCTCCAGCAGACCCGCGTAGAGCAAGGATTGGAATATTATATAAATTTCACGAATAGATTTAAAGATATAGAATCTCTCGCCAAGGCC
Organism: uncultured Flavobacteriaceae bacterium; assembly: GCA_963519505.1. Lineage (GTDB taxonomy): Bacteria > Bacteroidota > Bacteroidia > Flavobacteriales > Weeksellaceae > JABCPE02. The sequence goes on from CAUQOP010000075.1 coordinate 894, forward strand.
GATATAGACGAGGTTCTCCTCTACTGGAAAGGACTGGGATACTATTCCAGAGCGATTAATCTGCACAAAGCCGCACAACAAATCATGCAGGATTATCAAGGTATTTTCCCAAATAATTACCACGAAATTCTAAAACTAAAAGGTATCGGAAAATACACCGCAGCTGCCATTTCCAGCATTTGTTTTAACGAAAAAAGACCCGCTGTGGATGGCAATTTTTACCGCGTTTTATCTAGAATTTTCGCTGATGATTTTGACATTTCAAAAACAAAAGCTCACGACTATTTCTCGGAATTAGCCCTTTTGATAATGCCTGACAGAGATTTTGGCGATTTTAATCAAGCGATAATGGATCTGGGAGCAAATATCTGCAAACCTAAAAACCCTTCTTGTGATATCTGCCCTGTTCATGGAGATTGTTTGGCTTTTCAGCTCGGAAAAACTGCCGATTTCCCTGTAAAAACAAAGAAAATCAAACCCGAAGACATGAACCTCATCTATTATTTCGTCCGATATGAAAATTCTTTTCTTATCAAACAGCGAGATGACAGCTCTATTTGGAAAAAGCTCTACGATTTCCCTGATAAAATCAATGAATTTTTAGAAAAATTCATCGTAAAAGAAGAGGAAATTTCCCACAAACTAACCCACAAAAACCTTAATATCAAGATTTACAGCATCACACTGATTGACAGCACTTTATTCCAAAATTTCAGAAAAGAAAACAATTTAGAAATATTAGATTTAAAAGATTTTGACGAAAAATCCTTCCCAAAACCTTTAGAAAAATTCATCAAATCGCTAAATCTCCATTGTCATCACTAATATACTTACCTTGTTTTTCTTATTTTTAAGGAATTCCCAAGCGATAGCGCTTATCGTGTTTCCTGTGGTAAACACATCATCCACCAATAGAATATGCTGATTTTCAATTTCTTTTGTAAGAGAAAAATCATATTTGGTTTCTTCTCTGTGGGATTTGTCTTTTTGAGCTTGGGCTTTGCTGTGGCTGTTTCTTTTGAGTAAATTATGGTCAAATGGAATCCCATATTCAGAAGACAAAACCTCCGTAAAAAGATGTAACTGATTGTACCCCCGCTCTTTAAGTTTCTTTGGATGAAGCGGAACGCTGACCAGCAAATCTGGCTTTTCTCCTTTAAACCTAAGGTTTTCCACCACCCATTTGGCTAAAATACTGCCAATTTTCTCCTGATTTCGGTATTTCAGCTGATGGATGAGTTCCCTAGAAAGTCCCTTTTTATCGAAATACATAAGAGCATAAGCCGCCTCCAAAGGAAACAGGCTTTCTGCCTTTCTTTTCAGAAGATTTTCTCCAAAATCCCAATGCGTGAAATGTATTTTATCCAAACATTTCACGCAGACAATTTCATCTTTGGGAATGATTTCATCACAGTTCAAGCAGCGATTTGGGAATAATACATCCAAAAACATCCGTTCCTAATCTTGATACACTACATATTTAGTTCTTATCTTTTCAAAATCAGAAAGTCCTTTCTGCCATGTTTGTCGGATTTCTGCTTCGGATTTTCCTGCTATTATCTGCTTTCTGAGTTCATCCGTTCCTGCCAAGGTATCAAACCAATATTTGCCCTTTGCATCTTTTAGGAAAAATGATTTTTGTGGATTTTTATAGTTTTTATAAGCCTTTATCACCCATTCCAAACTAAGCTCTCGCAGGTCTTTGTCATAATTTCTCAAATCCTCTCCATAGCACAGCTGACCATTTAAGAACGGATTTTTAGAACCAAAACTTGGCTTCGGAGTGAATTCATATTTCATATTCTTAATCCATGGCGAACCATAGATTTGGAAAGGAATATCTGTCCCTCGCCCTACGGAAACTTCCGCTCCTTCAAAGAAGCACAAACTTGGGTAGAGATTGATAGCTTTGTCATTCGGCAGGTTAGGCGACGGCTTTTCCAGAAGCGGATAGCGGTTTTTCTTGTGATAGCCTTTCATTTTTATGAGTGTATATTTTGCCTGAACTTTATTTTTAAGCCATTTTTCGCCATTTACCATTTTTCCGTATTCTCCTATGGTAAGCCCATAGACCACAGGCACAGGATGAAGCCCCACAAAAGAAGTCCATTCTTTTCTCAGCACAGGCCCGTCTGTATAGCCGTCATGCGGATTGGGTCTATCCAAAACGATGATTTCCACGCCGTTTTCTGCTCCTGCTTCCATCACATAAGCAAGCGTAGATATATAGGTATAAAACCTAACTCCCACATCCTGAATATCAAACAAGATAACATCCAAATCCTTCATATGGGCTGGTGTAGGTTTTTTGGTATTTGCATAAAGCGAAACTATCGGAATGCCCGTCTTGGTATCCACTCCATTTTTCACAACTTCCCCAGCATCTGCCACTCCACGAAAACCGTGTTCAGGAGCAAAAACCCTTTTTACGGCTACTCCATTTTCTTTCAGAAAATCTACGATGCTTTGTTTTTTCTTATTGATAGTCACCAGCCCTGTCTGATTGGTCACCACTCCCACGGATTTCCCTTTTAGCAGCGGTAGGTATTTTTCTGGCTGGTCTGCGCCTGTTACAAACTCCTCATTTTCTGAGTTTTTAGATTTTTGTGCATTAAAAAATTGATTATTTACAAAAAGCATTAGTATAATCAATACAAAATTTTTACTTTTGGCTCTTAAATTCATTATTTTGAGGTTTCCTATTTATTTTTCTAAAAAAATTGCGTTCTCCAAAGATAATAAAAATAATCTTTCACGCATAATAATTTTCATCGGAAGGCTGTCTGTTGCCCTAGGGATAGTAGTTTCACTGATTACCATATCCACAGGACTTGGCTCTAAAAAAGCCATCAAAAACAAGATGGGCGATTTCAGCGGACACATTTCTATAAAATCCACGAAATCAAACGCTTCCTATAACTCTTCGGTTTTAGACCAAGAAAATTTTGATATAAAGGAACTAAAAAAAATACCTGAAGTAGAAACGGCACAATCCTACGCCTCTCTCAGCGGAATCCTCAGAACCAAAGAGAATTTTGCTGGAATTATTCTAAAAGGCGTGGGCAAGGATTTTGACAAAAATCGTTTCCAAAAATTCATCACTTCAGGCGAAATCCCTGATTATACAGAAAAAGGATACAATAATGACATTATGCTTTCTGAGCAAATCGCCAAAGGACTGCACCTGAAAGTAAATGACAGTATCACAGCTGTTTTCTCCAAAGAAGACCAAAAACCGATTTATAGAAAATTCGTAGTAAAGGCTATCTACAACACTGATATCAAACTCATCGATGAGCTATTTGTCATCGGTGATATCAACCATGTCCGCAAAATCCAAAATATGGAAAAAACCGACATCGGCGGCGTGGATATTTTCCTAAAAGATTTTGATAAAACAGATGCTGTTTTCCCACAAGTAGAAAAAATCATCGGCTACAAAAACTACACAGAAAAAACTACTGACAAATACCCTCAAATCCTGCAATGGATAGAAATTTTTGACACGAATATCTCTGTAATCTTGGGCATTATGCTGGTAGTAGTGGTTATCAATATCATCATGGTGCTGCTGATTTTGATTATTGAAAGAACCAACTCCATCGGTGTGCTGAAAACCTTAGGCGCGGACAACAACCAGGTCCGTGCGATATTCATCAACTACACCCTGCTCATCATCATCCCTGGACTGATTGTAGGAAACCTTATCGGAATAGGTTTACTATTGATACAGAAATATTTTGGTATTATTAAACTCAACCCAAAAGAATACTACATCAGCACCGTGCCAGTGGATTTGAATTTAGGCTACATTCTTGCCCTTTCGCTGGGAATATTGGTAGTTTCTGCCATATCGTTAATCGTACCCAGCTACCTCATCAGCAGAATTTCTCCTGCGAAAGTAGTGAAATACAATTAGTAACGATATTTTCATCAGCTATTTATAATCGGTTGATGTACCTTTACTATTTAGTTGCAAGGGTTCTCAGTGCCTTTTTTACAATATATTTGGTTTCTTTGGTAGGACTTT
>CAUQOP010000076.1:0-4920 GCA_963519505.1 uncultured Flavobacteriaceae bacterium
ACTTACCTTTAGAACGTTACCTCGGTAAAATTGTAGTAAGAGAAGTCTTTGGAGGGCAGTATCCGAACTTTGAAGAAGCTGACACCTATATATTTAGTAGAAAAGAATGAAAAAAATGACCTTATTAGCCCCTTTGTTGGCCTTATTCTCTTGCAAAAGTTCCCCAGAAGAGCGAAAAGCCGCCGAAGCTTTTCCCCTACAATCCCTACTTACCTATGAGTATTGTGGAGAAAAAGACGGTTTTCAGTATTTCTTATTGGGGAATAGTTGGGAGCGCACCTTATTCAAAGTAAAAAGTTCAGAAATACATATTGATCCTCAATACGCCTTTCGTGCTGATCCCTCTTTTGAGCCTAAAATGCCCATTACCCCCGTTGAGCAAGAAAGGGTCTTTGCTGAAATCCCCATGAGTGGGCAAAAACTCTATTTATACAAAGAAAATGTGGTCATTCGCTATTTTCTCAACTGCTCTGATTTGCATAAAAAAGCAACCGACCAGCCCACTTATTTATATGATGAAATCACCCAAGAAGAAGCCGAAAAACACAGCCAAGAGCGCGCTTATTATATCGGCTATTTCAAAGGAGAACAGCTCATTCGTTATGAAAAAATCTACCAAGGAAAAGTATTGATGGATAAAACTATTTCAGATTAGCTTTTTTCGCGAGCTCGAATAATTCTGGGTTGATGTGACAGTACCCACTTGGGTTTTTGTCCAAATAATCCTGATGATATTCTTCTCCACTGTAGAAATTTTTCAAAGGCTCGTTTTCTACCACTATGGGTTTTTCATAATTTCTTTGAAGCTCAGAAAGCGCCTCTTTTACTACTTTTTCATCTTCTGAATTTACCCAATAAATACCTGTTCTGTAGCGCGTTCCGATGTCCTCTCCCTGCTGATTAAGGCTTGTAGGGTCTATTGTTTTAAAAAACAAATCCAAAAGCATTTCCAAACTTACCACCTTTGGGTCATAAGCCACCTTTACCACCTCTGCAAAGCCCGTGTTGTCGGTATACACCTGCTCATAAATGGGATTTTCTATATTTCCATTGGCATAGCCTACCTGCGTAGCTGTTACTCCGTTGATTTGTTTGAAAAAATGCTCCGTTCCCCAGAAACACCCACCAGCAAAATAAATTTCTCTATCCATTTTATTTTTCGTTCTTAAATTCTTTTATCGTTTCCTGATATAAATTCTCATACATCGGAATGATTTTCTTATAATCAAAAGTCTTCGCTACTTCTGTGGCATTTGTTTTCATTTCCTTTAAAAGAACTTCATCAGACAAAATCTGAAGTGTATATTCAGCCATTTTATCCACATCGCCTACATTAGCCAAAAATCCTGTCTTTCCGTGAATATTAACCTCTGGAATTCCTCCTGTATTACTGCTGACCACAGGCGTTCCTGCTGCCATAGCCTCTAATGCCGCCAGACCAAAACTCTCCTTTTCCGAAGGAAGAAGGAACACATCTGCATAGGTAAGCACTGGGCGAAGGTCATTTACTTTTCCCATGATTTTTATTTTGTCAATAAAATCTGGTTTTTCTGATAAGAAAGCATTTACTTTTTCCATCTCAGGGCCCTCGCCTACTATAATTAGTTTGCTCGGAATTTTCCGATTTACCTTTTCAAAAATCCCCAAAACATCCTGAATTCTTTTAACAGGTCTAAGGTTAGAAATATGTACCAAAATCTTCTCGTTTTCCTCCGCAAACTGATTTCTAAGACAAACAGAACACTGCTCAAAGTGTCTTTCTTCGATGAAGTTCGGAATCACATGGATTTCTTTTTTAATGTCAAAAAAAGCCAATGTATCCTGCTTTAAACTTTCCGAAACCGAAGTAAGCGCATCGGACTGATTGATAGAAAATTCTACAGCATGTTTATAGCTTGGGTGCTGTCCCACCAAGGTAATATCCGTCCCATGAAGCGTAGTCACCAGCGGTAAATCCTTGCCTTTTTCTTTCAGCATCTGTTTCGCTGTAAAAGCCGCATAGGCATACGGAATGGCATAATGAGCATGGAGGACATCCAGCTGATACATACACACCACCTGATATATCATAGAAGACAGCGCGATATCATACGGCTGATGCCTGAATAACGGATACGCCTGCACATTCACTTTATGAAAAAAGATATTAGGTCTGGTCATATCCAGCCTTGCTGGAAGCTCCGAACTGATGAAATGCACCTCATAGCCTTTTCGGGCAAGGTTCATCCCAAGTTCTGTCGCCACTATTCCACTCCCCCCATAAGTAGGGTAACATAATATTCCTATTTTTAACATTTTCTCTATTTATTTTTGTTTTGGGACATCTATTCCCATTCCGTATTTTATTTGTTCATTTACCACCACTGGCAGCCTTCCGTTTATCTTTTGTTTTCCTAAATAAGCTTCCGCTGTAGCTTTCATCGAAAGAGGATTATTTTCATAAGAAACCAAAACTGATGAAATTCCGCTAATATCCACATCCTGAAGAGCATACGGACTACCGAACACATTGAGAATCACTTTATTCCTTGATTTCACTTGGTTGATGAGCCTTTTGCTCTCCCACGATATTTTGTAAGGCTTGTAAGCAGTAGAATTATCCTTATGAAGACCGATGATTACCACTGCATTTTCAGGGATAGATTGGATTTCTTTGAAAGATATTTTTTTGACCTTAATTTCTTTGGACAATTCTTGTAAAAACGCCTCGTGCGAAGCCTCCTCTAACGGAAGATAATAAACCTCCTTTTCTCTAAGTGGGAAAAGCTGTTTTTCATCTTTTAATAAAGTCAAAGCATTGGCGTACAACTTCTCTGAAATTTTCGCGTGAGAATCGTTGTTTAAAACATTATTGATTCCTTCTGAACTAAGCGGTCGCAGATTCTGAAGCCCCAAAAGATATTTCGTTTTCAAAATCTTTTTCACGCTTTCTTCCAGCCTTTTTTCGCTGATTTCTCCCTTTTGGATTGCTTCTTTTATCAATTTCTTTCCTGTTGGCACATCTTGGCTAAAAAGCAAAACATCATTCCCCGCCTAGAACGCCCTCAAATCCAATTCCCCAGCAGGATATTTTTTAGCAACAGCATTCATATTCAGGGCATCGGTAATAACCAGCCCTTCGTATCGAAATTTATTTTTCAGCAAATTCGTTACAATATCATAAGAAATAGAAGCAGGGATGTTTTTCCCTTTTTCCAGCTGTGGGACATAGAGATGTGCTATCATCGCTCCGCCTATTTTCTTGTCCATCAAGGCTTTGAAGGGTGCCAATTCTATTTTATTCAATCTCTCCAAACTCTGTTTTACCACTGGCAAATCCAAATGCGAATCTACATCTGTGTCCCCATGCCCTGGAAAGTGCTTAATCGCTGCCAGCACGCCGTTATCCTGCAAACCTTGGGCGTATGCGAGGGATTTCGCGATTACATTCTGAACATCCGAACCAAACGAACGATTGCCTATAATCGGGTTTTTAGGATTGGTATTCACATCCACCACAGGAGCAAAGTTCCAGTAAATTCCCATTTTCTTTGCGTCTTCTGCTATTTTAGACGCCATTTCATAAACCAAATTATTGTCCTGAATAGCTCCAAGGGTCATCGCCCAAGGGAATTTGTGCGCTGTTTTTATTCTCTGATAAAGCCCCCATTCGGCATCCATACCAAAGAGCATCGGCACTCTGGATTTCTTCTGAAATTCATTTACCAGCGCTATTTCCTGCTCGGCATCATCTTGCATTAGAATGATGCCTCCTATTTTCTCCTGCTCTACCAGTTTCCTTACTCCTGAGATATGGTTTTGGTCTTTATTGGTATAAAGCGCCACTATGTATAACTGCCCGATGCGCTCATCCATGCTGAGTCTAGCATACAAGCTGTCTGCATATTTCACGGCTTTTTTATCCAAATCTTTGGTGATATTTTTGGGAGAAAACTGTGCTTGTAAATATCCTACACACCCAAAAATAAAAACTAAAATACAAGAAATATTATTTTTCATAGCGAACAAAAGTACAATTTTCAGATAAAATAATCTTACTTTTGCATCAAAATTAAAGTTTTGATTAAAAAACTATTAGGACAAACGGCACTCTACGGCATCAGTTCGGTACTGGTGAGGATATTTCCTTTCCTCATCGCACCTATTATCACAAGGGCATTTTCGCCAGCGGAGTCTGCGCCCTTCGTAGATTGGTACTCCATCGCAGGAGTGGTTACTGTTTTTCTGACGCACGGCATGGAGACCTCGTTTTTTCGTTTTGCTCAAGAGAAAGATATCAGCAAAGAAACGCTGGTTTCCACTTGTTCCATGAGCATCTTGGCGATGTCTTTCATTTATTTGGTTTTGGGATGGGTATTTAGGAAAGAGATTACGGAATATTTCCATACGCCAGACCAAGTGCATTTCTTGATTTTATTTTTGTTCATTCTTTCCATTGATGCTTTTTCTACGATTCCTTCGGCTGTTCTTCGTTTAGAGGGAAAACCGCTGCGGTATGTAGTATCCAAGGTAGTGGGAAGCGTGATTTATTTTGGGTTGGTGGTGTTTTTCATCAATATTCTTCCTAATTTACCCAATGGATTCTTCGGACTGAAATATGATGCTGAATTTGGCGTGGGATATGTCTTTGTGGCAAATTTGGTTCAGAGCATCGTTTCACTGCTCATCGTTTCCAAAGAATTTGTAAATTTGAGTTCTAGGAGTTTTGATTTTTCTTTATGGAAAAGAATTATGAACTACTCTTGGCCTGTGATGGTAGCAGGGCTGGCGGGCATCATCAACCAGACGATGGACAGACAATTCCTAAAATACCTCCTCCCTGAGGAAGAAAGCAAACACCAGATAGGCGTATACGGAGCCGTTTACAAAATAGCGACATTCATCACCGTTTTTAGACAAGCCTACCAATTAGGGATAGAG
>CAUQOP010000077.1:0-4898 GCA_963519505.1 uncultured Flavobacteriaceae bacterium
ACACTATTTAGCTAAACTCCCTGACACGGACAAAGCTATATTAACAGACAACTCAAAGGTTATCAATACATTAAACTCGCTGTGTATTGAAATGGATAACCGCTACAAGCTTTTGGAAGAAGCTTTTTGTAGAAACCTAAAAGAATACAATAAAAAATTCAAGGAAAGAAAATTAAACCCTGAAAACGGGCATCGCTACCTGCCGTACATCGTGCTGGTGGTGGATGAATTTGCGGACTTAATCATGACCGCTGGTAAAGAAGTGGAACACCCTATCGCCCGTCTAGCACAGCTTGCAAGAGCCGTAGGAATCCACCTCATCATCGCTACACAGAGACCTTCTGTAAATGTCATCACAGGGATGATTAAAGCCAATTTCCCTGCCAGAGTGGCTTTCCGAGTTATGTCCAATGTAGACTCTAGAACCATCTTGGACAGCACAGGCGCTGACCAGCTGATAGGAAAAGGTGACATGCTCTATTCCAATGGAAATGACATGATTAGAATCCAGTGTGCCTTCATAGACACACCTGAGGTGGAAAAAGTGGTCACTTTCATCGGTGAGCAAAAAGGCTATCCAAATGCTTACGAACTCCCTGAATATGTGGGCGAAAACGAAAGCGCTGGTTCAGGAAATTTCGATGCAAATGAAAAGGATGCTTTGTTTGAAGAGGCTGCTAGAATCGTAGTAAATACACAGCAAGGCTCTACTTCCATGCTCCAAAGACAGCTAAAACTGGGCTACAACCGCGCAGGGCGAATCATGGATCAGCTGGAAAACGCAGGAGTAGTGGGAAGTTTCAACGGAGCAAAAGCAAGAGAGGTGCTGATTTCTGATATTCAGCATTTGGAACAGTTTTTGGAGAGCCTTAGAAACAATTAATTTCATTAAATTTAAAATTATGACTTTTTTCAAAAAAACTTTACTGATATTATCTTTAGGAATCGTAAGTCTGGCTACTGCTCAAAAAGTAGATACGAAAGCCAAAAACATTCTAGACGAAACCTCAGCCAATTATAAATCCAAAAGCACGATGTATTTTAAATTCGTGTATGGAATGGGAAGCAACGGCAAGGTTTCTAAAAATCAAACAGGGATTTTCTATGCTTCAAAGAATAAATACAAACTCAAAATAATGGGTAATGAGCAGATATTTGATGGAAATAAAGTATACAACATCAATGCTGAAGATATGGAAGTGACCATCGCAAAACCAAACGGGTCTGAGGCGATGCTCTCTCCTATCAATTATCTAGATTCTTACAAGAAAGATTACAACATAAGTTATACAGGAAATAAAAATAATCTGGAAGTTATAAAACTCACCCCTACAAAAAAGAATGGCATCAAGCATGTTTTCCTACATATCAATAAAGCAAAAAAACAAATAGAAAAAATAGAACAATACGCTGATAACAACGATATTACAACGATAAGCATCAGCCAGTATAAAGAAAACTTAAAGGTAGATTCTTCGACTTTTAGTTTTAATAAAAACCTTTATAAAAACTATCTAATCACAGAGTTATAATGTTAAAAAAACTAGATTTATACATTATAAAAACCTTTTTAGGTCCTTTCATATTCATTTTCAGTATTTTATTCTTCATTTTCATGGTGAATATCATCTGGATACAGATGTTTAACCTTGGAGGTAAAGGACTGACAACATGGGAACTGACCAAACTTTTCTACTACCTGAGCGTGGGAGTCATAAAGATGGTGCTCCCGCTCACTGTACTACTCGCCTCCATCATGGCTTTCGGAGGTTTTGGAGAGCGCTATGAACTTGCTGCCATGAAGGCTGCTGGAGCTCCTTTGATTAGAATTATAAGACCTTTGTTTCTTACAAGTTTAGTTCTGGCTTTTATTTTATTTTTGTTTTCTAACTTCGTAATTCCTGATTTTCAGCGAAAAGCGAAAAATATGCTGTACAACATCGTTTCCTCAAAACCGGCACTGAATTTCACACCTGGGCAGTTTATCAATTCACTCCCTGGGACAACCATTAAATTCGACAGACTTTATGGAGAAAATGATGAATTGATAGAGGGCGTTTTCATTAACAAAACCGCCAGTAGTTTTGATGACCAAAGAACCATCATCGCTAAAAGAGGGAAAATAGTTTCTAAACAAGGGAGCAACTATCTGAGAATGGTGCTTTATGATGGATATATTTTTGAAGATAATCTCGCTAAACCCAACTATCAAGACCGTTTCAGACAGGAAAATCAGACCATTAAGTTTGATTCTTTGGTGTCTCATTTTGACATCAGTGAGCTTCTTGACAAGGCTATCGAGAGCGAAAAAATCACGGACAGCTATGAGTTCCAGAACTATACACAGCTCAACTCTACTGTGGACATCGTAAAAGCTGAAAAACAAAAAAGATACTCTGAAATTTCTTCAGATTTAGTTTCTCAGAGTAGTTCTTTTATAGAAATTTTGGATAAAAACAAAGACAAAAATAAAGATAAAAAAACTCAAACGCCGTTTAGTTTAGATTCTATAAACCAAGATAAAAAGCTGGAAATACTCTTCAATGCACATGAGAAAATAGACCTCATCCAGAAAAACATTGAAACAAAAAATGAAGAAATGCTCTCACATGCCAAACTTTATGCAAAAGTAGTAATGCACCAGCAGCAGATTTTGGCGTATTCGGTGATGAGTGTTTTATTCCTGCTGATAGGAACCAGTCTCGGTTCTATCGTAAGAAAAGGTGGAATAGGAATGCCAATTCTTCTTTCCATCATCATATTCATCATATTTTTCGTTCTCAATATTTCTGCAGAAAACATGGCTTGGAAGGGAGAAATGGACCCTTATATCGCCGCTTGGCTGCCGAATTTTATATTCCTGCCTTTCAGTATTTGGATAACTTACAAAGCCAATACAGACTCACAAATCCTAGATGTAGAGAAATACAAATCTTGGATAATGCCTTTGATAAAGAGATTTTCAAAGCATAAAGAGCATAAACGATACCAATAATTTTTTTCAATAAAAAGTATATCTTTATCAAAACCAAAAAACTTCCCTCTTTAAACGATGGGGATAGTTTTTCTATTAAAAAATGATGAGTTCAACAAACACTAGACTTAATGTTAAACAATAAAGTTACAAAAAGATAACAATATGCTAAAACTAAAGAAAGATTTTATTAATAACATAGATAATGTATATCTTATTAAGATTACAGATGATTTATACTCTATCTGTCAGCATCGAGGAAATACATTTTTTGAATTTTTTGATGTATTTTTCTCTGATTTCAATGAAGAGATAAAAATAGACCTAAATGAAACAAAAATTTTATTCACAAAAAGCTGTGCTGCAGATAAATTTAAGGACTTTTTTGTAAAAGAGATTACTTCTGTCATACCCAATAGCAGAGCAATAGAAACCATCTATTTGCATCCATTTCATTATCTTTTGAAAAGACTACAAAATGAAGGTGATGTTAATCAATATGTTTCTTTGGTTAAACTAACAAACATATACAAAAGCGTTGATTATGAAATTGTTATAGAACAACTTAATGAACAAAATAATCTTCAAGAGATTTACAAATATAGCTCTTTTGGTATGGCTGGTTCAGCAGATAAAATACATGAAGAGTTGTCTAACTATGTCAAAACTGGGATTTTATGGGGGAGAGAAAAAAGTACCCTATTCCCAACAATATCAATGGAAATGCTCCAAAATTATATTTTACAAAACACAAATTCATTGTAGTTTTACTCCCTTATTTTACTTATATGGACAAAGATGAATTCTTAAAAAAACTAATTACTTTTATTGCTGATAATTCTAGCGAATTACACCCTAAAGTTCCTATACAGAAATGCGGTTTGACTATTCCCAAAATTATGAGGGATTTTATTTGCAACTAGCGTCTTATAACAAGGAAGTAGGTGATTTTTTTGAACAAGAGATGGGTAATTCTTTTTTAAAGATGCTAGAAGACGAATCAAAAGAGTTCCGTAATCTTTTTTTTGTACAAAACTCCTTCCAACTTTCACACTACTATTATGGATTCCCAATAATGACTAATGATGATACTGGGCATCTATATCCAGAGATGGGTACTACTCTCTTTAATGATGTTTTAAGGAATTTGCAAGCCAACCATTTTAAATTTATTCAAGCTGCAGAAGTCTTATCGCCTGATTTATTACACTACATTAAAAGGTTTCCTTCTTGTTTTTTCAATACGGCATTGGTTGCTTTATTGATAATAGAAAAAAACCTGTTATCATTAGATGATGAAAGAGTACAAGGCTTGTTTGAATACGATAACATGGTCACCAAAAACGAATGCAAATTGTTTAGTCCATTTGATTTAATTTTTGGTAAGAAAGATTACCAGCAAACTGCTAAACAACGGATTCTACAGCGAAAATAAACAACTCTGCAGTTTTCAGACCAACTAAAAAAAACAACTCATGAAACTCACTGACATACAGAATAATAAACTCGTAAACAATCTATCCGATGCGAAAATCCATTCCATCTATTTTAATTTTGATGCGGATAATTTCGAGCAGCCACAGGATTTGGTGATTTCTGTAAGTAAACTGAATGCTGATTTGGATCGGCAGCAGTTAATTTTTCATAACACGAGCAGTTTTAATGTAAAGATCCAAGCTGGAGAGCAGTCTATAAACCCTCATTGCTACTGTGGTGACAGCCTATATATCCAGTCTATTTGGTGTAAAGAGAAAACAGAAAAACATCAGCACTGGGAAATTATATTGATTGACAACGGAGGGAATATTGATATATTTGCAGAAAAGCTATTCATTCAGAAATTGGATTAAATGACTTTTCAGATTGACAAAAGGACAATCTTGTTTAATAGAGACAATCTTTCTAATGGAAATATCATTATAAA
>CAUQOP010000078.1:0-4890 GCA_963519505.1 uncultured Flavobacteriaceae bacterium
TGGCGTGGGAATTTACATGGCCTTGGCTGAACCTCGGCAACTCCTTTGCAGACTATCCTCAGCTCATACAGTGGTATGATACTTTGGGCGCTACGGGAGGAAGTTTCTGGATTTTAACGCTTAATGTCTTGATTTTTTATATTCTTAAAATATGGTGGGCAGAGAAAAGGTTTTTGGTTAAAACCTCTGTCGTGGTTTTGGGACTGATTGTTTTGCCGATGATCATTTCCTTGTTTAAATATCATCAGTTTGATGAAAAACCAATGGGAAAAGTCCGCGTTATGATGCTTCAGCCGAATTTAGACCCTTATCACGAAAAATACAAAAAAGACAGTCTTCAGATTGTTCAGGAGCTTTTTTCTTTGGCAGAAAACTCTTCTAAAATAGATTTTTACCTCTCGCCTGAGACTTCTTTCCCTGGTTACGGTGGGCTTTCCGAGAAAGGGCTTCATAACAGCCAGTCTATCCACATGGTGGAGAATTTCCTAAAAACACACCCGAAATCAGTTTTTATGGGCGGAGTTTCTACTCATAGGATTTATAATAACGATGAGGAAAAGCCAGAAAGTGCTACTTTTTACGAGAGGCAGGGCTTTTGGGCGGATAGTTTTAATTCGGCTTTACAGATTGTTCCAGAGGAAGAAATTCAGATTTATCACAAAGGAAAACTCGTGCCAGGTGTGGAAATTTTCCCTTATATGAATGTCCTTAAACCTATTTTGGGTGATGCTATGCTGAATTTTGGTGGTACAATTGCTTCGCTCGGAACGGACAAAGAGCGAAAAGTTTTTACAAATCCTTACAACAAAGGGAAAATCGCGCCCATCATCTGTTACGAAAGTATTTATGGCGAATTTGTAACCGATTATGTGAAAAACGGTGCGAACTTCCTCGGTGTCATCACCAATGACTCTTGGTGGGGTGCATCGCAGGGGCATCAGCAGCTTTTGGTGTATGCCAGACTTCGTGCCATAGAAAACCGCAGGGAAGTTGCCCGTTCGGCTAATGGCGGGATTTCTGCGCATATCAACGCCCGTGGCGATATCCTCGCGCATACGCTTTACAATGAGAAAAATGCACTGACAGCCGATGTTCAGTTGTATGAAAAAGAAACTATTTACAGCAAAATAGGAGATTTATTGTCTAAAATTTCTATTGTGATGATGTTCAGTATGTTTATATTATCAATTTTTAGAAAAATTAAAAAATAATAGTAATAAAAATTTGCGAGTTCGAAAAAAAAGCTGTTATTTTGCAAAATTATAAAGTAGAAATAATTATTAGAGCATATAGATATGTCAAGAATTTGTCAAATTACAGGGAAGCGTGCAATGGTAGGAAACCATGTGTCTCACGCTAACAACAAGACGAAAAGAAGGTTCGAAATCAACCTTCTTGAGAAGAAGTTTTACCTTCCAGAGCAAGATAGACACATCACATTGAGAGTGTCTGCTCACGGATTGAGAGTTATTAACAAGATTGGGATCGAAGAAGCTTTGGAAAGAGCTGTAAGAAATGGATTTATTAAATAATTAAGAAAATGGCAAAGAAAGGAAACAGAGTTCAAGTTATTCTTGAGTGCACAGAACATAAAGAGAGCGGTATGCCTGGAATGAGCAGATATATCACTACTAAAAACAAGAAGAACACTACTGAGAGATTGGAGCTTAAGAAATACAATCCAGTTCTAAAGAAATATACAGTTCATAAGGAGATTAAATAACTATAAAGATTATTAGCGATGGCAAAAAAAGTAGTAGCGTCCCTAAAAGATGGTTCATCTAAAAAGATGACAAAAGTAGTAAAAATGGTAAAATCTCCTAAAACTGGAGCTTACATTTTTGAAGAAAAAGTAATGAATGCAGATGAAGTAGATGCTTATTTGAAAAAATAAGTGTTACTTTCTGTAAATAATACATAAAACTATCCAATTCTTTTGGGTAGTTTTTTTATATTTGCATATACCTTAATAAATATAATTAATGAAATATTACCAATTAATATTCTTTAAAATTTTAATATCTATAAATCTATTTTCACAACAAAAAATAGGGTTAGTTTATAACATAAATCCAGAGATGGGATATGTTTTTTTTAAAGGAGTCTTTAAAGCTACTCCAATTATTGAAGAGAAGGTAGGAACCTTTAATATGGTTAAATTTTTAGAAGAAGAATTACGAAAACATGATGATATTTATAGTGAGGTTAGGTTTGATTTTAATTTTAGAGAAGTAAATCAAATAGGAGTTTTAGGATATACAAAGGATATTAAAAACTATTTAAATCAATATTGTGAAAAGAATAATTTAGATGGAGTATTGGCTATTGTTAGAAATGAATATTATAGATTATCTAATCCATTGCAAATATATCATAATTTAGGTTATAATTTTGGGATAGCCACATTTAGTATACATAAAAATAGAGCTATTCTGTATTATAATTTTATAATGTTTTTCTATATGAAGGAAGACCAATCTAGATCTTTCATTGTCACTCCAAGTTATAAAACACATAAATTTGAAAATCAAGTTTATAATGATAATTATCTATTGAAAAATAACCAAGTTATTGACTATTATTTGCCTGTAATACAAGAAATTCTAAAATCTCCTTTAAATAAAACTTTTAAGAAAGAAAAAAATAATTAATAATATGTCTTGGTTTAAAAATATATTTAAAAAAGAAGAAAAAGAAACGCTGGATAAAGGTTTAGAAAAGTCCAGACAAGGATTTTTTGATAAAATAACCAAAGCTGTCATAGGAAAATCCAAGGTGGATGATGAGGTTTTGGATGATTTGGAGGAAATCCTCATCGCATCGGATGTGGGAGCAGCTACGACTATTAAAATTATTCAAAGAATAGAGGAGAGGGCAGCCAGAGACAAATATGTAAATACGGCTGAACTTGATAAAATCCTTAGGGAAGAAATCTCTGCTCTTCTGCTGGAAAATCCACATTCTAAGACAGGAAATATCGATGAAAACAAGAAACCATATGTCATAATGGTAGTCGGTGTGAATGGTGTAGGGAAGAAAACTACGATAGGAAAATTAGCCCATCATTACAAAAACCAAGGGAAAAAAGTGGTGCTGGGTGCGGCGGATACATTCCGTGCGGCGGCAGTAGACCAGCTTGTAATCTGGAGTGAGAGAGTAGGCGTTCCCATCGTAAAACAGGGAATGGGCAGTGACCCTGCCTCTGTGGCGTTTGATACGCTGCAGTCGGCTGTTGCGCAGAATGCAGATGTAGTCATCATAGACACGGCGGGAAGGCTTCATAATAAAATCAATCTGATGAACGAGCTTTCTAAAATCAAACGAGTGATGCAGAAAATCGTTCCAGATGCTCCGCACGAGGTGCTTTTGGTTTTGGATGGCTCTACAGGGCAGAATGCTTTTGAACAGGCGAAGCAGTTTACAGCGGCGACAGAAGTAAATGCACTGGCTGTGACAAAACTTGATGGAACAGCGAAAGGCGGTGTGGTTATTGGGATTTCAGACCAGTTCCAAATTCCTGTGAAATACATCGGTGTGGGCGAAGGAATGGAGGATTTACAGTTGTTCAACGGAGAAGAATTCGTGGATTCCTTTTTCAAGAAAGAGAGATAATGTCCAGAGCTTTGCTTTTTATCAATGGTGAGCCTCCCAAAACACTGCCTTCGTTGGCTGATTATCAGCTGATAGCGTGTACGGATGGGGCTTTTCATTATTTAAAGGAGAAAAATTTCCCATTGGAGAAATTGACCTTTATTTCAGGGGATTTTGATTCTCACACGGGAGCGGATGAGGCTATTTATCAGGGTAAATTTGTCCATACACCAGACCAGAATAAAACAGATTTTCATAAAGCGCTGGAAATCATCGTAGAAAAAGGAATAAAAAAAGTGGATGTTTATGGAGCAAGTGGGCGCGAGCAAGACCACTTTTTGGGGAATATTCATACGGCTTATTTGTTTAGGGAAGAACTGGAAATTAGTTTTTTTGATGATTATTCCACTTATTTTTTTATTCCAAATGATTTTACCATTCGGAAAGTAAAAGGCAAAATGGTTTCGCTGCTTCCTTTTCCAGTGGCCGAAAATATCTTTACCCAAGGGCTTCACTGGGAGCTGAGGGGAGAGAGTCTTTCACTGATGGAGAGAATAGGCACGAGAAACAGGGCAGATACCGATGAAATATCCATAAAATACGATAAAGGCAGTTTACTTTTGTTTATAGAAAATTAAAAATTATGAGAAATATTATTGTTTTTATTTTGTTGTTTTTATCCGCTCAGTTCGCAGCTCAGCCTGGGGGAGGCGGCGGATTGCGTGTGCTGAATGTATATGATGAACACAAACGACCTGTTGATGTTGAACAATTAAAAGTAAAGCTTTTAAAACTGAACAGAGTGGCGAATATCGTTGCTGAGGATGATTTTTATGTAGGAAGAAATGTGGAAAAAATGATAGTTATACCTCCTTCCAATCATTTTTCAAATACTCAAGGGCTTGTTATTACCTATAAGAATAAAACTTATCGCTTTGATTTTGAAGGCGTTAGAGGTACGAATGGCGCTGGCCGTGTAGAAGAAATAGATTCTTTGGTACTGTTCAAACCTTATATACTGAGTAAACGCTCTTATGGCTACCAAAGTCTCGACATGGAAGAGTTTAATAAATACTACATATTACGCGAAATAGCTGATAAGTATCTGAGTTGGGGAGTTACACCTGAAACCTATAAACACCTCTCGGTTATCGACCTAATGTATGACTCTCCTAAGTATGCCAACAATCGTAAGCCCAAGCCTTGGATGGAGAGTTTCAAGCAACTTTATGCTGATTACCGAAAGAGAAACAAACACAGCAAAGAAGAATACGCTGATTATCTGAAAAGAATAGATGA
>CAUQOP010000079.1:0-4874 GCA_963519505.1 uncultured Flavobacteriaceae bacterium
TTCTCTCTATTTTTATGTAAATCAATTTAATAAGTTACAATAAACCTCTTCTCATCTATGTTCTGAATAAATGAATATACGAAAGGGATAAGTTCTTTCCCATCCATATCAATGACGCCATATTTCTCTCCTTTTTTACATATAATGGTATTAGGAAATTTTGAAGAATCATATGTATAAAAAATGGCTTTCATCCCTTCCATAGGAATCCCTTTTCTAGTATATAAAAAAGTCTTTTCATTCGAGTAAATACTACCAAAAGTAAAGTGTTTATCAACATAAAATATTGGTTTTTTATCATGTGTTGGAGGAATAAGAACATTCAGCTGATGATCAATCACTCCATACTTTCCATTTCTTATAAGCAAAAAGTAGGTATCTGCATAAGGTTTCTTATCTCTGAAGAAAGGGAAAGGAATAGACATCCTATCCATATAACCTAATTTGTCTGCTCCTGTAAATTCTGTATTTGTTATTTTAGATGTTTTGCTGTCAAACAAGAACCATTTTCCTTGTTTTAAGACTAATGCTTTATTTGAACTAATAGCAAAAATATCATCATAAATACAACTAAGAAGCTGCTTTCCTTTGCTGCTAAACAATCCGTATTTGTCGTTCAGATTGGCAATATATAAGTTATTGAATGCTGTTGAAATTTTTTTGTATTTAAAACCCATTACTTCTTTACCGTTTTCGGTAATGATGCCTATCTGTTCATTTTTACTTGCTATGATTTCTGATCCAATACCTTTTTCTAAATAATCATAGTCAAAAGGAATTACAAGACTTCCCTTAAAATCAAAAGCCCCTACCAAACCACGCTGTTGTATTTGTTTTTTGTTAAGAGAGTACATTTTCTCTTTCGAGTTATTCCATTTAAGTGACCAATTACTTACCTGCTTTATTACTTCATCTGATAGTTTTAATGGAGTTTTATGATTAAAGACTCTCACGAAAAATCTGTTGTATCCTTTTGTTACCGCACTGAATATTGGTGGTATCACAACATTAGCATTCTTATCAAGTACACCAATACTATCCCCCCTTTCACCTTTGTTTATCTCGATAAAAGAATCATTTAAACGATATATTGCATAATAGTCTGCAGGTACTACCACTTGTCCTTTAAGGTTTATGATTCCCTTTTTACGCTTTGAACGGAATGTTAATAAATTTTTGTTTAGGACAGAATCTAATTCAAACTTTACCGCAATGTGTTCTTTGGTGCTCAGGTTGAAGATATGATTTGTAAAAAGAAAGGTCTCAGCTGTAAATACAATGTCATCATTGATAGGTATGTTATAAAAGTTGACACCTTCAAAAGGTGCTAGTTGTTTAAATTCAGTCTTTGTCAGCTGATATAGAGTAGGTAAAGTTCCTGTACTAACGGCAACTATTTTACGAGTAGACTGTTCATCAGATATATAGTAGTCTTTCAATAGCCTGATATTACGATATTTGAAAGGTACTATTACATTTTCATTGAAATCAATAACCCCCGTGAGATTACTCCAATCATAATTTTCTACACCATCTGTAAATGGGACAGCAGTCAATAAATCATCATAAAGATATGTGATATTTACATACGGTTTTGAAAGTATTTCTCCCTTCCCAATTTCATAGATATTCATTTTGGATTGGGAAAATAAAGGCTGATAAATCAAAAGTAAATGGATAAAAAGTAAAGTTATGGATTTTTTCATTTTATTGTAAAATGATATTAATTGAACAGAAATGATATTATCTAAAAGTAAAAAGAGTTAAATGCTAATAAAGCACTTAACTCTTTTATTGTACCCAGAGCCGGAATCGAACCGGCACGCCTTGCAGCGCTGGATTTTGAGTCCAGTGCGTCTACCAGTTCCGCCATCTGGGCCTACTCAAATCTTACGGGTGCAAATATAGACATTATTTTTATAACAGCAAAAAAAATCAGCATAATTTTAGAAAATAATTTCTAAACCATCGTATGCCAAATGAACATTATCGGGTAGCTCAGCTTCTGTCTGCTCATAAAAGCCTATTTTATGGCTGATGTGTGTCAGATAAGTTTTCTTTGGTTTTAGTTTTTTTACCAATTCCAAAACATCTGGCAAAATAAAGTGTGCAGGATGTTTTTCCTCTTTTCTAAGACAGTTGATAATCAAGAAATCCAGATTTAGCAGTTTCTCCATTTCTGCATTAGGGATAGAGCTTGCATCCGTTATATAGGTCAAGTTTTTCACCTTAAAACCAATTATAGGCAGTTGATTGTGAAAAACATGTATCGGTGTGATTTTGGTTTCATCTATTGTAAAATCGCAGTCTATCAGATGAATATCAAAACTTGGAGCTCCAGGGTATCTTACCTCACTAAAAGCATAGGGAAATCGTTGTTTTATCTCTTCCGCAGTCCTTTCCAGACAATAGATAGGAATATTTTTTTGTCTTTTGAAAATAATGGGACGCAAGTCATCCAGCCCGATTACATGGTCATTATGCTCGTGTGTGAGAAGTACAGCATCTATGTTGTTCTCTCCATTGGTAAGCATCTGCTGCCTGAAATCAGGCCCGCAGTCTATCAATATTTTCCCATTTGTCTCGGTGGTTATCAGAGCAGAACTTCGCAGCCTTTTATCTCTTGGGTCAGAGGAGAGACAGACAGGGTCGTCAGAACCGATTATTGGAACGCCTTGAGAAGTTCCCGTTCCTAAAAATTTTAGCTTCATTTTGTTTTATATTTTAGTAAAAAATCCAGATTAATAATAACCTGGATTTCTTTTATTGATAACAAAAAACGCGATTCAACATTTATTTTACTTGATCTACAACAGTTTTGAATGCTTCTGGATGATTCATTGCTAAATCAGCCAATACTTTTCTATTTAGCTCGATGTTGTTTCTCTTAAGAGCTCCCATGAACTGAGAGTAAGACATTCCGTATTGTCTAGTTCCCGCATTGATACGCGTAATCCAAAGACTTCTGAAATTTCTCTTTTTCTCTTTTCTGCCTCTGTAGGCATATTGCATTGCTTTTTCTACTGCATTTTTCGCAACAGTCCAAACATTTTTTCTTCTTCCGAAGAAACCTTTAGCTTGTTTTAAGATTTTTTTTCTGCGCGCTCTAGACGCTACAGCGTTTACTGATCTTGGCATAATTTAATTAATTTGTTTTTTTGAAAAGGGCGGAATTACATAGAATTCTCTTAGTGGCACCGTTTCAGGGTTAAACTTTTTTGAATAAAATTCTTATAAACCGAAATGATTTATAAAAACTACTTAATTGCTAATTGCTTTAAAACGCTTTTCTCGTCCACACTAGCAACATAAGAAGTCTGAGTTAGATTTCTCTTTCTCTTAGTTTCTTTTTTAGTCAAGATGTGGCTTTTGAAAGCATTTTTTCTTTTGATTTTACCTGTTCCAGTAAGAGCAAAACGCTTCTTAGCACCTGATTTCGTTTTTAATTTTGGCATTTTCTTACTTCTTTTATGTTATTTGTTATCAATATTTTATTTTACTGAAAGATAAAACTATTTAGCTTTTTTCGGACTCATTAGCATTATCATTCTTTTTCCTTCTAATTTAGGCATTTGGTCTACCTTTCCTACATGTTCCAGCTCTTGGGCAAGTTTTAAAAGTAGTATTTCTCCTTGATCCTTAAAAACTATTGATCTTCCTTTGAAGAAAACATAAGTT
Organism: uncultured Flavobacteriaceae bacterium; assembly: GCA_963519505.1. Taxonomy (GTDB): domain Bacteria; phylum Bacteroidota; class Bacteroidia; order Flavobacteriales; family Weeksellaceae; genus JABCPE02. The sequence continues at coordinate 3,679 of CAUQOP010000079.1, forward strand.
TTTAGTTTAGAACCTTCTTCCAAGAATTTTTCAGCATGTTTTTTCTTGAATTGGAAATCGTGTTCATCTGTCTGAGGACCGAAACGGATTTCCTTTATCACCACTTTTACCTGTTTGGCTTTCAGCTCCTTTTGTTTTTTCTTTTGTTCATAAAGGAACTTTTTGTAATCCAAGATACGGCAGATAAAAGGCTCTGCTTTATCCGAAATTACTACCAAATCCAATTCCTGTTCTTCAGCCATTTTCAAAGCTTCAGAAGTAGGGTAGACACCAGGTTCTACATTATCACCGACCAAACGAACCTCCTTGGCTCTGATTTTGTCGTTAATCTGATGCGCATCTTCCTGTGCAGGCTTTCGCATCGGACCTTTGCTGTTAATTTTCTTTAGTGCTATCGCTTTAAATTTTAATGGTTAATATCTTATTTAATATCTGATGACAGAGCTGCTTCTTTCTTAAAGTAAGCTATGAAATCTTCTATGCTCATTGTTCCTAAATCTCCTTCGCCTCTTTTTCTCACGGAAACAGTTCCCTCAGCTTCTTCATTTTCTCCTACAACCAGCATAAATGGCAGTTTGTTTAATTCTGCATCACGGATTTTTTTACCCGTTTTTTCATTTCTTTTGTCAATCAGACCGCAAATATCGTTAATTTCCAGCAATTGTGAAACTTTTTCTGCATAATTTACATATTTTTCACTAATTGGAAGGATTGTAAACTGCTCTGGAGCCAGCCAAAGTGGGAAATCTCCCGCTGTATTTTCTAATAAAATAGCGATAAAACGCTCCATAGAACCAAACGGCGCTCTGTGAATCATCACAGGTCTGTGCTTCTCATTATCACTTCCTGTATACCAAAGGTCAAATCTCTCTGGCAGGTTGTAATCCACTTGGATTGTTCCAAGCTGCCAGCTTCTTCCCAAGGCATCTTTCACCATGAAATCTAGTTTAGGCCCGTAGAATGCAGCTTCTCCGTATTCTACCACGGTATTTAGTCCTTTATTTTTAGCAGCGGTAATGATTGCATTTTCTGCTTTTTCCCAGTTTTCATCAGAACCAATGTATTTTTGCTTGTTTTCAGGGTCTCTTAATGAAATTTGAGCCGTAAAGTCAGCAAATCCAAGGCTACTGAATACATACAACACCAAGTCTATAACTCCTTCAAACTCAGATAATAACTGGTCTGGAGTACAGAAT
>CAUQOP010000080.1:0-4873 GCA_963519505.1 uncultured Flavobacteriaceae bacterium
ACTCTTCTCCTATCAAACCCAAACCAAAGACCGCATAACTGCCAGGCATACAGCTCTTTTCGCCTTCTTCTACATCATTATACCACTGAAATTCTTTCATAGCCGCCTCAGCATAAGTTACGAGTTTAGAGTGTAATTCTTCGTATTGGAGCGCTTGGGCAAAGAAACGATGAGTAGATGATTTAGCAATGCCTTTGATGTCCAAAAACTGCTTAGGCGCTTTGGAACTGAGTTTAATTTGATAACTTTTTGGGAAGTCAGTTTTCAAAAGAGCGATGATGAAATCCAGTGCTTTATCGTAAGCTACAGCCGACTCTTGCTTTATTTTCACATTGATTTCAGCAAAAATATCATTGGCATCGCATTCTATATCGCTATCCTTGTAGTGAATGATGTTTTCAGGCAGGTTTCCTGTGCCTTTTTTGAGATACATAGCCGCTTTTTCAGAACCTAATTCCTTGGCTGCACGCTCCAAATCCTCACAAGCAAACCTCACATCCCAGCTGTATCGTTGGTGTTTAATGTTCCAAAGGGCTTGTTGTACAAATAGATTTAGTTTGGCTTGGTCTACATTTTTTACCTCCAAATCTTTTTTGAGCGTATATTCTTTTGACCAATCTTCTCCTTTAACATTATAATATAAAGGCATAAAGACAGCTTCTTTCCACTCATTGGTGTGGTAGTGCAACCCAAACCGATATTCTTCCATTGTCTTTTTCCATTTAGGGTCTATGAGCGAAAAGCCTTTTTCCAAGATTTCAATCACCTTGTCTTCGCTATAACCATTGAGTTCAAAATCAAAGAGTTTGTCAAAGAAACTATGGATTTCTTTTTCTTTCATTTTGTCCGTAGCATCATAGATAACTTTTTGTACATAAGTGTCTAAGCGCTGTTTAAGTTCAGCTTTGCGTTCAGGGTTTTCTAGGTGCAGTTTTTTTTGAATGTGGCGTCCTAACCCAAACTGAAATTCAAACACTAAGGTAAGTTTGTATTCAAAACGATAATAAAAATCAGTATTAAAGAACATCTGGGTAAGCTGTTCTTCCAAAGTGGGAATGATAGTATTTTCCACGGTTTCCTGAGGAATTTCGTGAAATCCTGCGATGGTGATATACTCCGAAGTGTAGTCGTAATCACTATTATAAAACTCTATTTTATCTCTTAATTGTTTGATTTTGAAATAATTAGTAATTCCCTCCCAAAGTTCATTTCTTCCATAGGGTTTTTTGGGTAAGTCTAGCTCATTAAAGGCATCTTCTATCCCAGTTAAGATTTCTTTGATAATGCTTTCTGTGTTCATTAGGTATTGATTATTGTTGAAAACTTTCCCTTCTCCAGAAGTAGGGAGGGTCTATTTGCAAGGTTCTAAGGTAGGTATAGCCCTGTCCGCGGTGATGTGTCTCGTTTTCGATAGCGTAAAGTATCCACTGAGTAAAGCTAAAAGTCATTTGATAAATAGTAAGTGGCTGTGTGTAATCACTTATTTCTTTCCATTCATTATCAATGATTTCAGTAGCCTTGTCCCACAGAGCCAATACGCCCTCTTTGGTAGTAGGAAACTGTCCTTCAGCACAAAAAGAGGTATGTTTTTCGTGAAGTATTTCTGTGAAAATATAGTCAGTAATCATCAAAAACTCCTCTACCATCCTTGAAAAAGGACGCAAATTAGCGATGCTAAATTCAAAAAGGTCTTTCTCAGGGAAAGCCTCGATGACCTTTCGAGTAAGAGTTCGCGTATCTTTGAAATTAGTTAGTAGCGCCTCTGATGTAAGTAATTCTTTCATTTTTAATTAATAAATTTGAGTAAAAGTAATATTTTTAAAATAACGAAATTCTTTTTCATTATTTTAAAAGATGTACATTCTGATATACCTTTCTAATCTCATCTCTAACTTCCATTAGCGCAAAGCCCAAGAGGTTTTGACCGCGCCACGAGGCGATATTATGTGCTTTCTCATTCTCTTTGCCAAAGCCTATCCCCCAAATGGTATCGAGTGGACTCGCTTCTACCAGTATTTTATCGCCTGTAGAGAGCAAAAAGTCCATCATTTCCTTATTCTGAGTGAATTTGTAGTAATTGCCATTGAGCACGATGCTGTATTTGGCTTTATCCCATATTTCAGGATTGAAATTACGCACCTTTCTACCCAGAGCCTTCATCAGCTTAGGGTCAGAAGTGTTCATTATTTCCTCCCTCACCTCTTCATCTTCAAACAAACGCGCCTTTTCAGCCATCATATACTGCTCAGCACAGGAATATTTATCTCCATCGACATAAAAAGGCGAAGGCTGCCACTGCCCTAAACAAGACTCATCTACGGCATTGGCATTGGGTTTCCAAAAGAAGATGAATTTGAGTTTCTTTGGAGAATTGATAAAAGTTTTTTTGGAGTATTTATAAGCGCCTTTGGGCTGCCAAAGCGGAACACCCTCATAATAATAGTCTTCTTCATCATCCAGCCTGTCTTCTATTTCCAAATCATTCACTGCCCAGTTATTATAATGCCAAAAGCACGGATATGGGAAAAGTGTTTGGTACTCTCGCTGCTGTTTAAGTGAGAGAGTTTCATACCAATTCCAAAAATCACATTTATAATCTTCGCCAGCGCCCATACGCCAGCCCATAGAAAACTCAGAAAGGGCAGGGTATTCTATCCACTGCGGTGCCATAAGTTTGATATTTTTTTTCATTTTTAAATCTAATTTTTTTTATTCCATTAACTAATTCTTCCCCATTTGTTTTTGCCTTTGTATTGTTTTATGTAGTAGTTTTTCAGGGCTTGGTGCTGTTCCTGCTGGAGCGAAGGGTCTACACGGAGGAGCGCCTCTACGGTGTCCTTTGCTGCCTTGATGATGTGCCCGTCTTGGGCTAAATCCAGCCGTTTGAAATCCACCACGCCACTCTGCTGGGTGCCGAGGATATCGCCTGGTCCGCGGAGTTTCATATCCACTTCGGAAATCTTAAAGCCGTCGTTGGTCTCGCACATGGTTTTTATTCGGGTTCGGCTGTCGGAGGACATTTTATCCGAGGTCATTAGGATGCAGTAGCTCTGCTCGGCGCCTCTTCCCACTCTTCCTCTTAGCTGGTGGAGCTGGGAAAGACCGAAACGCTCGGCACTTTCTATAATCATCACGGAGGCGGTGGGAACATTCACGCCGACTTCTATCACCGTAGTGGCAACCATAATATTCGCCTTCCCTGAAGCGAAATACTGCATCGCTTCGTCTTTTTCTTGTGGTTTCATCTTTCCGTGAAGCATGGTAACGGCATAGTCTGGGTAAGGGAACGCCTCGGAAACACGCTCAAAACCACCCATCAAGTTTTCATAATCCAAAGCCTCACTTTCCTCTATCAAAGGATAAACGAAATAGACCTGTCTGCCCTTATCGATTTCATCTTTGGCAAAACGAAATACCGAGTTTCTGTCCTTTTCTCGCCGATGAGCTGTGATGATGGGCTTTCTTCCCATCGGAAGTTCATCTATCACGGAAACATCCAGATCCGAGTAAAAACTCATCGCTAGTGTTCTTGGAATAGGCGTGGCGGTCATGATGAGAATATGCGGTGGAATTTTATTTTTCATCCAAAGTTTTGCCCTTTGTTCCACTCCGAAACGGTGCTGTTCATCAATGATGGCAAGACCGAGGTTTTTGAATTTAACCTTGTCTTCCAGCACGGCATGGGTGCCGACCAAAATATGAAGCGTTCCGTTTTCCAGCTCCGAGTGAATGATTTTTCGTTCAGCAGCTTTGGTAGAACCTGTTAAAAGTCTGATGTTTACGCCCGTTCCGAAAAGCGCCTCGGAAAGGCTGTTGAAATGCTGCTGCGCCAAGATTTCCGTAGGAGCCATCATACAGCTTTGGAAGCCGTTATCTATCGCTATCAGCATCGAAAGCAGCGCCACCATGGTTTTCCCAGAGCCTACATCTCCCTGCAGAAGGCGGTTCATCTGTATAGGGAGCCTCATGTCGTTTCGGATTTCTTTTAAAACTCTTTTTTGGGCATTGGTCAGCTCAAAAGGCATTCTGTTTTGATAAAAATCATTGAAGAAATCGCCTACCAAAGGGAAGGGATTTCCCACTGCCGAAGTCTTATTGTATTGTTTTTTCAAAGCATAGCCGAGCTGAAAAAAGAAAGCTTCCTCGAATTTCAGCCGTCTGTCCGCCTGTTCAAATGCCGAAGTATCTTTCGGAAAATGAATATTGACAAAGGCTTCCTGTCTTCCCATAAGCTTGAGCGACTGGATGAGGCTTTGTGGCAGATTTTCCTGCACAAGTCCCGTGACATGCCCAAGAATATGCGCTTGGATGCCTTGGAAAAATTTTTGATTGAGTCCTCGTTTTGTGATTTTCTCACTACTCGGATAGATAGGGCGGAGCCTGAGTTCTTTCTCTCGTTTTTCTTCCAGTTCTATCTCTGGATGCGCCATAGAAAACTGCTGTCCGAAGAGGTTGACCCTTCCGAAGATGTAGAGCTCTTTATTGAGCGGAATCTGGTCTTTCAGCCACTGGGTGTATTGGAACCAAACCAAATCCAAAGCGCCTGTCTCATCGCGGAACTTCGCGGAAAGTCTTTTTTGTCCTCTTCCGTAGGTGATTTCTTTTAAATCATAAATCCTTCCTTTCAGCTGGATTTCTACATTTTCTTCCTTTAAATCTGCTATTCGGTAGACTTTACTTTTATCCAAATACCGCAGAGGGAAGAAGTAGAGAAAATCCTCCACAGTAGAAATTCCCAAAACATTTTTAATCAGTTTGGAGCGTTCAGGACCGATGCCTTTTAGATATTCTATGGGAGTAGATAAATCCAAAATGCGTTAGTATGCTCTTTCTTTATTACCTTCAAAGAAATTGATGTAAGCTCTATTCACTA
>CAUQOP010000081.1:0-4844 GCA_963519505.1 uncultured Flavobacteriaceae bacterium
CTGATACCGAGACAGCAGTTTGATATCGCGGTTCAGGCGGCTCTGGGAACGAAAGTAATCGCCCGAGAAACTATAAAAGCCCTTCGTAAAGATGTAACCGCAAAATGTTATGGTGGTGACATCTCTCGTAAGAGAAAACTCCTTGAAAAACAAAAAGAAGGAAAGAAAAAAATGAAGCAAATTGGGCGTGTAGAAGTTCCTCAGTCTGCATTTATGGCAGTGCTGAAGCTGAATGATTAGAAATATAATAAAAAATTTAATATGAATAAAATTAAGAAAGGGATAGCGACTCTGTTGCTAGTAGCAAATTTGCTGTCTTGTACTTCGGTGAAAGTCAGTTCTAAAAATAATTTTGATTATTCTATTCTGAAGGAAAATGCAGAATATACTGTGCATAAAGTAAATGGGAGTAAAATAAAAAAATTTCAATTTATAAAAGAGCAAGAAGACAAAATCATAGGAGTAGTAGATAAAGAACAGCAGGTAATTAGTAAAGATGAAATTCAAAAAATTTCAAAAATGAGCGAAGGGAAGACTATATTACTTGTAGTAGTGGGGGTTGGGCTGGCTATCTTTATTCCTGCTTATGTAAATAATAAGCCAGTTTTGTAGAGTGAAAGAAACTCTAAAATCATGTAAATATATTTTATGTTTAGTAAAGAGGCTTTGTCAGAGATAGAAAATCTGATTTCAGTAAAAGAAAAAATAGTAATCGTTACCCATTACAATCCTGATGGAGATGCCATTGGGAGTAGTCTTGGGCTAAAGCATTTCCTTAGAAATAGAGGTGTAGAGGCGGAAATCATCGTTCCTAACGACTTCCCAAAGTTCCTAAAATGGATGCCCGAAGCCAAAAAAATAACTATTGCAGAGTATAAAAAAAGAAAAGCCATAGAGCTGATAGAGGCGGCGGATGTGGTATTTTGCTTGGATTTTAATACTTATACGAGGATAGGAATGGTAGGCGACTGGGTAAGCAATTCCAAAGCCGTTAAAATCCTGATAGACCACCACCAGCAGCCTGGTGAATTTGATTTTGTCTATTCTGATACCAATATTCCTGCTACTTCGCAGATGGTTTATCATTTTATAGAAGCGCTGGGACAGGAAAATTTAGTAGATGAAAATACCGCAAAATGCCTATATACAGGGATAATGACCGATACGGGAGGTTTTCGGTACCGTTCCACGAGTGCGACTACTCACAGAATTATCGCGAATTTAATAGAGAAAGGCGCAAATCCTGCCGAGATTAGTTCTAACACTTGGGATAATAATACGGTAAGCCGTCTGAAACTGCTTTCCTTGATTTTAGGGCGAGTAGAATTGGTTAAAGATAATGAAATAGCTGTTCTTTGGCTGAAACGAACTGAATTGCAAGAATTTGGCTTTGAAAAGGGAGATACTGATGGTTTTGTAAATTATGGGTTGAGCCTTGCTGGTGTGAAGGTTTCTGCATTCTTTATGGAAGACCTTTATGAAGATTTTATCAAAATATCTTTCCGTTCCAAAGAAGATGTGGATGTCAATCAGTTCGCTAGAAAATATTTCAATGGCGGCGGACATATCAACGCCGCTGGAGGAAAATACCTGAAAACTCTGGAAGAAACAATATCAGATTTTAAGAAAATTGTAGAAAAAGAAGGAATATAAAAAAGCTGCCATATTTGGCAGCTTTAATTTTTTATGCGTTTTTCAGTTTCGCGATTACATCGATACCTCCTGTGGTAATGTCTCCTATTTTGCAGAGAACTTCTGTGCCGATTGGCAAGAAAACATCCATTCTAGAACCGAATTTGATGAAGCCCAACTCATGCCCTGCTTTGGCATCATCGCCCACTTCTGAATACATTACAATTCTTCTCGCGACATATCCTGCTATCTGTCTGAATACTACTTTTTGATTAGTCAGGGTATCCACAGCTATTGTTGTTCTTTCATTTTCTGTGGAGGATTTTTCGTTCCAAGCCATCAGGTATTTCCCAGCGTGGTATTTTCTGTAGGAAACTTTTCCTGTCACAGGATATCTGCATATATGTACATTGAGAGGAGACATGAAAATAGAAATCTGAAGGCATTTTGTTTTCAAAACCTCGTCTTCTTCTACTTCTTTTATCATTACTACCTTCCCATCAACAGGCGCAACTACAGTGTCCGTATGTTCTGAAATATTTCTGTTTGGAACACGGAAAAACCAAACAACCAAGCAGAATAAAATAAGTAAAGGCAGGGTTACCAATACCGAATATCTACCAAGAAAAAAATGCGAAATGGCAGATAGCAAGGTTAAAACCAATAAAGAAACGATAATAGTCCCTTTTCCTTCTCTATGAAGTGTCATAATTTTATGTATTTAAATTAAGTTTTCTATAATAAAATATAAATATACCACAGGCGCACATAGGATGAAGCTGTCCAGTCTGTCCAGCACACCGCCATGCCCAGGAATGATGTTTCCGCTGTCTTTCACGCCGAAAGTTCTCTTTAGCTGACTTTCTACCAAATCTCCAAGAGGCGCAAAAATAGAAACAAGAAGTCCTACGAGAATCCAGTTACCTCTCAGTTCGGGCATTTTTTGTTCAATGAAGAATCCTAAAATCAAAGTGCAGATTACTCCACCAGCAAAACCTTCCCAAGTTTTTTTCGGGCTGATTTTCGGAGCCATTTTATGCTTTCCAAACATTCTTCCAGCAAAATAGGCAAAACCATCACTGCTCCATATTAGCGTAAATAAGACAAAAGTCTCCCAGCCAAAATGTTTTTCGGAATAATTAAACATTGGAAGCCCTAATGCAAATGAAAACGAGAGAAATACATAAATTACTATGAATATCAGTTTCCCATTGTCATAATAAAGTTCATTCGGGTATTTGAATAAAGTAAATGAAGCGATGAAAACTAGGGCAATACCCAAAAGCTCTTGGATATTAAAGATGAAGTAAAAATCATGATTTAGGAATCTTATCCCAAATCTATAAAAAACGATGAATCCCACTGGGAAAACTATCCATTTCCACCAGCCTTCACCGAATTTCATTATTTTAATCGCTTCCCAAGCACCTACCACCACAAAAAATAAAATCAAAGAAAGGTATAAGTACTCTTGTTTTACATCAATATTTAGGAAATCTTTTAAGTAAACAGAGCCGAAATGGGTAGTGCATAGAAAAATGACCAAACCATACACTGCTCCAGAAATAATACGCTGAATTAAATTCTTATCCAAAATTAGAAATTTAAAAAAATTAATCTTCGAGCAAAAGTAAGAAAAGTTTTGGATATTTCTTGTGTGGATTGTCTAAATTTGATTTTCCGCCACTTATTGAGGTCAAATTTTTTATATTATCTTTCCGTTTAATTTTTGACATGGCCTCACTGAGGTCTTCCACTATCTGGGAAACATTCGCCATGATGATGATTTTTTCAGGAAGCATCTGGTTATCAAAATGCAGTATATTGTTATACGAAAGCATGATTTTTCCATCAAAAGCAATCAAATATTCACAAGTGATAAATGCAGCATCATTTCGTTTATCCAGACATTTTGTATAAGAAGTTTTTGTAGCGTCTAAGAATTTTTGTAAATCCTCATCACAGCAGAAAACGGAAGTTATATTTTCAGAATCGATGATTTTATGAAGAATAGGAAGAGCTTCAGCTTCATTTCCACAATAATTAAAAACACCTCCAGAGAGAGTAAATAGCTGAGCAAATTTATAATCAACATCAGCATGCTTAAGTGTGTCTCCATAATCAAGAAGACCTTGAGGAGATTTATTTTTTTCTTCGCCACCGAAGATTTTACCGAATAAGTTTTTAAAAAAGCTCAATTACAATACAAAAATTATCCTACTAGGTTACGAAGTTAATAATAATTTTGAATAAATCAAAAAATAAACAGATTTTATATAAGAAATGATGAATAAAATTGATATTATTTGAATCAAATAACGAAGAATTTTGTAAAAAAGTATAAATCTGGGTTTTTACAAACAAAAAACCTCTCTAATTTTATAGAGAGGTTTGATTTAAATTATGATTGAGAATCTTTTATTTCATCATTTTCGGAAGGTTTTTCTTCCTCTGGAGTGTTGTCAATCAAGGGGCTGGGTTTTCTGCTGGAGTAGGATTTTGTTCCTCTTTTTTAGAAGTTACAGCAACTTCTGGTTCCCATGCTCTTTTTCCAAAGATTTCTTCCAAGTCTTCCTTGAAAATCACTTCTTTTTCAATAAGTTTATCCGCTAGAGCCTCTAACTTTTCTTTGTTTTCAGTTAAAATTCTAATAGCTCTTTGGTATTGATTTTCAATGAGTTTGGATATTTCTTCATCTATGGTCTTCGCTGTATGCTCTGAATATGGTTTCCCAAAGTTATACTCAGACTGTCCAGAGCTGTCATAATAAGAAATGTTTCCTATCTTGTCATTCAGACCATATATGGTAACCATAGCTTGGGCTCTTTTGGTTACTTTTTCCAAGTCAGAAAGCGCTCCAGTAGATATATTATTATATACAACCTGCTCAGCCGCACGCCCTCCTAGTGTAGCACACATTTCATCTAGTATTTGCTCTGTAGTGGTCAGCTGTCTTTCCTCAGGAAGATACCAAGCTGCACCCAGTGAACGCCCTCTAGGAACGATGGTCACTTTTAGTAGTGGGTTAGCATGTTCTGTAAGCCAAGATATCGTTGCGTGCCCTGCTTCATGGATGGCAACTCTTCTTTTTTCAGAAGGTTTTATTGCTGTATTTTTCTTTTCCAAACCACCGATGATTCTATCCACCGCATCTAGGAAATCTTGTTTAGTAACACTTTCGTGTCTGTTTCTTGCAGCGATAAGGGCAGCCT
>CAUQOP010000082.1:0-4844 GCA_963519505.1 uncultured Flavobacteriaceae bacterium
GTCTTTTTGGCAAGTTTATAATGGGAAAATGTCCCGTCCCTTCCGCGAGACAAATTACGAACCAGAGCTGATGTTCATCTATCCGCTGAACCTATCCGCTGGGAAATTTAGAATTAAAATGGCAGGAATATCCGTAAATCACCAGTCCAACGGAAAGGAGGAGCTGCTCTCACGAAGCTGGAACAGACTTATTCTCATGACTGCTTTTGAGTGGGGAGATTTTGCCATCACCAATAAATTATGGCAGAGATTTACCGAAAAAGGGGATGATGATGATAATCCCAGCATAGAGGAATATGTGGGAAGAACCGAATTTACCATCGGTTACACCAGAAAAAAGCATATTTTTTCTTTGGTTTTGCGTAATAATCTGAGCATCAAGCATAATAGAGGTTTTGCGGAGTTTTCTTGGATTTATCCTATCAAAGGAACTCTTAAGATGATGTTTCAGGCATCTCACGGCTATGGAGATTCTCTGATTGATTATAATCACAAACAGACCATAATCGGTTTAGGAGCTGTTTTTTTTCCGATGTAACTTGTATATAATGAATGATTTAAAATCTTTTTTGGACGAAAAAGCTGAGCAGTATAATCATCCTGATTTCGTGCAGGGCGATCCTATTCAGATGCTGCATCGTTTTGAGCTGAAACAGGATATAGAGATTATAGGGTTTTTAACGGCAACTATCGCTTGGGGAAACCGAAAATCCATCATCAAAAGTGCAGAAAAAATGCTTATGATGATGGGCAATTCGCCGTATGATTTTGTGATGAATTTCAAGGAAAAAGATTTTGAAAAAATGGAGAATAAGGCCGTTCACAGGACATTTTCTTTGGAGGATTTTCAGTTTTTTCTGTCCGCTCTGCGAAGGATTTATACCAAGAACGAAAGTTTAGAAAATTTGTTTTTATTAAAAGAAGGCGAGACCAATTTTTATCATACTTTGGAGCGTTTTAGAAATACTTTTTTTGAGAATGATTTTCAGCACCGAAGCCAGAAACACATTAGTTCCACTTATAAAAATTCCGCTGCGAAAAGGCTGATGATGTATCTTCGCTGGATGGTGCGGAAGGATAACAAGGGCGTAGATTTGGGAATTTGGGAAAATATTGGTCAGGAATATTTGTCCGTTCCGCTGGATGTTCATGTAGGGAATATTTCGCGGAAACTGGGGCTGATACAGAGAACACAGAACGACTGGAAAACGGTGGAAGAACTTGACTTTCAGCTGAGAAAAATGGATGAAAAAGACCCTGCAAAGTATGATTTTGCGTTGTTTGGTCTGGGAGTTTTTGAGAATTTTTAGAAATAAGTAAAATTTAATTTTTTATAGTGTTTAGTAAAGAAGAATCGCAGCGGATGCGGCAGGAATTTTGGACATCTTTTGGGAAGTCATTTCCTACAAAATGGACATTGTATAATACTAAAATAAAGGGTTTTAGTTTCAAATTTTATTTTGACACCAAAAAAGCAATGGTTTTGGTGGAGATAGATGGGAGTTTAGACCATAGAGTGAGGTATTTTGATAAGATGCAGTCTATGGAGGGTATCTTTGGGGAATATTGGGAAGATGCAGTTTATTCCGATTCTTTCGAACTTGAAAATGGAAAGGAGGTATCCTGTGTATTTGTCGAAAAACAGGGAGTCTGCATTCACAATAGGAATACATGGCAGGAAACGATGGAGTTTCTCTCCGAAAAAATGCAGAAACTTGAAGAATTTTGGCAGGAATATCAGGATTTTTTCAAAGAGGAGTAGATTTATGATTTATCTCATTTTAATTTTTTTGAAACTAATCTAATAAAAGTTATACTTTTGGGGGTATGGAAACAAGAAATTATTTAGATTCAACTTACCTCAAAACTCCTGCTCAGTCAGGACTTTCTGAGGAAGAGACATTGAAAAAGGTATATGATTTGGCTCAGGAAGCTGTGGATAATGGGCTGTTTGCGGTGATGATTCGCCCACAGTATGTGAAACAGATTAAGCAGTTTTTGAGTGAGAAAAATTCTGCTGTGAAAGTAGGAACAGTGATAGGTTTTCACGAAGGAACAGCGCCTGTTTATGAAAAACTGAAAGAAGCACAGCAGGCGATAGATGATGGAGCTGATGAGCTGGATTTTGTAATCAACTATGAAGCCTTTAAAAAAGGAAGTCTGGAAGCGCTTAAATTTGAATTTCTACGATGCACGGAGCTTTGTATGAAAAACAACAAAGTAGCAAAATGGATTATAGAAATAGCAGCTTTGACTGATGAGCAGATAGCTTCTATTACTAAAAACATCGTAAAATGGGCGACTATCAGCTTTACAAAAGAACAGCTTTCTAATATTTTCATCAAATCCTCTACAGGTTTTTATGAAACTCAAGATGGAAAACCAAACGGAGCGACTAAAGAAGGCATAAAAATCATGCTGGACAATGCAGATGTGCTTCCTGTAAAAGCCGCAGGTGGAATCAGAACCAAAGAAGAAGCTGAAGAAATGATAAAAATGGGAGTGAAACGAATAGGAACATCCTCTGCATTAGCATTGATAGGGAAGGGACAGAGCAACTCTGGATACTAAAAATAAAAAAGTCAGGATTTTGTCCTGACTTTCTTTTTTATAAAGATTTAAATTGTTCCAAAGTTCTGATATCATTCTCAAAGAACATACGAATATCTGACATTTGGTAAAGAAGCATTACGATTCGCTCTATTCCCATACCGAAAGCATATCCGCTGTATTTATCAGGGTCTATGTTCACATTTTTGAGAACGGCAGGGTCTACCATACCACAGCCCATGATTTCCAGCCAGCCTGTTCCTTTCGTGATTCTGTAGTCTGTTTCAGAATTTAGCCCCCAATATACATCCACCTCTGCACTTGGCTCAGTGAAAGGGAAATAAGAAGGACGCATTCTGATTTTTGACTTTCCGAAAAGTTCCGTAGTGAAAAACTGAATGGTTTGTTTCAAGTCCGCAAAACTCACATTTTCATCGATATAAAGTCCCTCTATTTGATGGAAAATACAATGAGAACGAGATGAAACAGCCTCATTTCTGAAAACTCGCCCAGGCGAAAGAATACGGATAGGCGGTTCATTTTGCTCCATGTATCTGATTTGCACAGAAGAAGTGTGAGTTCTTAGCAGAACATCAGGATTTGTCTCGATGAAGAAAGTATCCTGCATATCTCTTGCTGGGTGATATTCAGGTAAGTTCAGCGCGGTGAAGTTATGCCAGTCATCTTCTATCTCTGGCCCGTCAGCCACTGCAAAACCGATAGATTTAAAAATATCTGTGATTCTATTTTTTACCAAATTGATAGGGTGTCTAGACCCTAATTCCAAAGGAAATCCAGGTCTGGTAAGGTCTTCTTTTTCGGTAGCTACATTTTGTGAAGAACTGCTCTGTGTCAGCTCTTCTAGTTTAGCAGAGATGCTTTGTTTCAGTAAGTTTATTTTCTGACCATATTCTTTTTTCTGGTCGTTGGATACAGATTTGAACTGTTCAAATAAATCATTCAAAATCCCTTTTTTTCCATTGAATTTGATTCTGAATTGTTCAATTTCTTCCTTTTTCTGGGAATGAAATTTTTGGACTTCATTTAAAAGTTCATCTATTTTTGTTAGCATTTTCTGTTTTTTATTTAGGTCGACAAAAGTACAATTTTTTAATTTTTAAACAAAATAAAACCTGTCTAATAATATAGACAGGCTAACATATAAAATTAAAAAAATGAAAAAATTATTTTTTATTGAAAGCTTTTATAGCAACTTGTAGAGTGAATTCATTTTTTATAATGCCATCTTTTATTGGCAGCTGGAATTTCACTCCGAATTCCGTTCTGTCTATGTCCGTAGGCTCAGTGTATATGCTGACCTGCTCGGTATCAACTTTTACATTGGCATTAAAGCTTACAGCCTTTGTAATTCCTTTGATGGTCATATTTCCTTCAATAACGGAGTTGTAATCTCCATGTTCTGAGGGAGTTGCTTTTGTGATTTCAAATGTAGCCGTAGGAAACTGCTCTACATCAAAGAAATCAGAGTTTTTGAGGTGATTGTCAAGCTTTGCAGCGAGTTCTTTATCCTCTATATCTGTGGATGTGATGGATTTGGTATCAATTACTAATTTTCCAGAAACCAATTTTCCATCCTTTACATTGATATCTCCTTCCGAAAAAGCCATCGTCCCAAAGTGGCTCGTACTCTCAGATTTAAAGATTTTGTAACCTTTCCAGTCGATGTTACTTTGTTCTTTATTTATTGTAAAGGTTTGATAATCAGTTACTGACTCTTCTTTTACGGGTTCGTTTTTTACTGTTTCTTTTTCATTTTTACAAGAAATAGTAGTTCCTGCCAAGGCGATGCATAGAAAGTAAACTAAATATTTTTTCATTTTATGCTTTCTTCACAAATTCAGATTTTAGTCCCATTGCTCCAAAACCATCTATTTTGCAGTCGATATTATGGTCGCTGTCAAAATTTAAACGGATATTTTTCACTTTTGTTCCTGCTTTTATAGGTTTAGGAGCTCCTTTTACAGGAAGGTCTTTTACGATTACCACAGTGTCGCCGTTTTGGAGTTCATTTCCATTGGCATCAAAGATTTTATCACCGCTATTAGCAGATTCTTCTGCTGGGTTCCATTCGTGAAAGCACTGAGAACACGCCATCAAATCACCATTTTCATAAGTAAATTCAGAACCACAAGCAGGGCAGATAATAGTATCACTCATTATATTTATTCGTTTAAAAATTTGGCTGCAAAGATAAAAAATATAACTACGCTAAACAATCACAAACATAATTATTGTACAAAAAAGTAAGCTGTCTGAGACAACTTACTTATTTT
>CAUQOP010000083.1:0-4800 GCA_963519505.1 uncultured Flavobacteriaceae bacterium
CATCAATGCTCAGAATTCTTTCTTTAATAATAAATTAAGTTTGAATTACAATGCATCATTTGACCTTTACAAAATAGCATTTACACCAGGTTCTGAAATAGGAACAAGGCTTGACAAGCTGGGGAATTTCAGATTGCAGTACTTTAATTTAGGCGCAAATCTATCACTCCACGAGATTTTAAAACCAAAAAACAAAGAGAAAAAAACATACCACAAAAAAGGCTACGCCATGATGGAGGCCTACCATTTCGATGATGATAACTACGCTCGTTTTGACCAAGACTGGACGATGAGCATCACCGCGAACTATTCCTACAACAACTCTGCAAAGAGGTATGGAGACCGCACGGCATCCATCGGGCTGAATGGTTCTATAAAACTTACACCTTATTGGAATATCACAGGAAGCGCCCATTATGACTTGGTTAATAAAGCTTTCTCGTACTCTAGATTAGGCTTTGCACGAGACCAAAGGAGTTTTACGATTACTTTCAACTGGGTGCCTATCGGACAGTACAAGGTGTATGATTTCTTCATCGGAATTAAAGCCAATATTCTAAGAGATGCTTTAAAATACAAAACTCAGAGCTTCCCACAATCCACAAGTTCTTTCTAAAAAGAGAAGAATTTTGTATCTTTGCAAGTATGAAAAAGGTAATTTCTACTCAGGATGCTCCTCTTGCTATTGGAGCTTATTCACAAGCTGTTTTAGTGGATGGCATACTTTATATTTCTGGACAGATTCCTATCAATCCAGAAAATGGTAATCTTATAGAGGGAATAGAGGAAGAAACCCGCCAAGTGATGAAAAACCTAAAAGCCATTCTCCACGAGGCTGAGCTGGATTTTTCTAATGTTGTAAAAACGAGTATTTTCCTTACAGATATGAAAAATTTTCCTTTGGTAAATGATATCTACTCTTCATATTTCAGTGATGATGATTACCCTGCTAGAGAAACCATACAGGTAGCCGCCCTACCGAAAGGAGCGAATGTAGAAATTTCCATGATAGCCCACACCAAAATTTAGTTATGAGTTTTTTGAGAAATACTTTTGCTGTGTTGCTGGGACTTGGTGTCGCCATGCTTATCATCACTATCGGTCTGAGAATCAACTCAGAATGGATAACTTATTCTGACTTCACACCCTTTGAAAAATGGAGCAGACTATTGGAGGACATGCGTGGAAACAGCTGGTTTTTCGTAGCATTATTGATTTCTACGGGAGTAGCATCCACCATCGGAGGTATTACCACAGCCTTCATCGTGAAAAAAGCCAAAGTATCCTATGCCATCTTGATTGGTTTTATTCTGCTTTTTTTAGCCGTTTTAGATATTGTCTTTTTCGGATACCACCCTACTTTTTATCAGATCGGAATATTTCTTACGATATTTCCTTTTTCTTGGGTTGGAGGAAAAATTATAGAAGTTATCTTTAACCAAAGAGAAGAAAAAAACAGGAAAACCCAGTCAAACAAACATCAGGAATAATTCTATGAGCTGGGAATATTCCATAAATTTAGACTCGGAAGAAGCTGTGAGTTCAGTTGTAACGGATTTGAAAAATTGTGAATTATTCTCCTCTTCTACAACGGATTACATCGATTGGAAAAACCCAAAATCAATAGATGATATCCCATATGATGCCAGATTTTATACAGACAAGAAAAAAACTATTTACATTGCTATAAATAGTTTTTCTAAAAATATTTTTTCAGCTTTAAAATCAATTTTAGCGAAACACAGCTACTTCCTAACTGACTGTGACACAGATGAAGAAGTAACTTTGGAGCATATTTTTCGCTCTGTTATTTAGTGTTTTTCTTCGCCTCGTCCCAGAGTTCATCCATCTGTTCTAGGCTCATTTCAGACAAAACCAAATTCCTCTCTTGGGCTAATTTTTCCATCTCCTGAAAACGAGAAATAAATTTCAAATTAGTCTTTTCCAAAGTGCTATCAGGATTTAGACCTATAATTCTGGAATAAATTATCACTGAAAAGAAAACATCGCCCAGCTCCATTTCTTTTTTCTCCTTATCGGTCTCTGCATGAAATTCTGACAACTCCTCCTCTACTTTTTTCCACGCCTCCATTTCGTTAGGAAAATCAAATCCCACGCCTCTCACTTTGTCTTGTATTCTATACGCCTTTATCATAGATGGAAGCCCTTTCGGAACACCCGAAAGCACAGATTCATTCCCTTCTTTTAGTTTTAATTTTTCCCAATTTTGTTCCACCGTTTCTGCATCATCTGCTTTGGCATCTCCATAAATATGCGGATGGCGGTAAATCAGCTTTTCACAAAGAGAATTGATAACATCCACGATATCAAATTTTCCCTTCTCTGAGCCTATTTTCGCATAAAAAACCAAATGCAGCAGGACATCTCCCAGCTCTTTTTTAATTTCATCCATATCCTCTTCCAACAGGGCATCAGACAGCTCATAGCTTTCTTCCAGAGTAAAATGTCGCAGGCTCTGCATGGTCTGCTTTCTGTCCCAAGGGCATTTTTCCCTCAGTTCATCCATGATATCTAGCAATCTCCCAAAAGCTTCCTGTTTTTCTGTTTTTGTATGCATTTCTGTGAATTTTTCCTCAAATTTAACTTAAAATTATAGACAAAAAAACCTTTATTCCGAAAAAATAGAATAAAGGCTTGTTTATACTAATCAAACATATACTGATGACTATTCTGCTGGCTGCTCTGCTTTCACAAAGCTGCTCGGAGTGATGTATCCTGCTTTTTGAAGGATGTTATACCACTGAACTAGTTTTTTAATATCTGAATCATAAACTCTCTCAACATCGTAGTTTGGAAGCACTTCCGCCATGAAACTTCTCAACTCTTCAGAAGAAGATTTGTGAGAAATAGTAGCTTTGTAGTCTTCTTTTTTTGCTATATTTTCAAACACATCAAAAAGAGGAACCTCATTATCAAATGTATACATAGATATATTATCCAAAAGACTCACTTGGCTGGTGTTAGAAATACTTATTTTTTTCTGTGTAGTCACATCTTCTATAATAAACCCATTTCTCAGTTGAGAAATCAACTTAAACAACCCTGGTTTTCCAGAAATTGAAATAATTTTTTATAATTGCATATTCTAAATTATTATTATATATTTTATTCTTTAATTACTTCGGAAATCGCATTTTATAGCCTACATTTACATTTCCTTCGCTAATTTTATTAAGCTTTCCTTTGATTATTTTTTTCTTTAAAACGCTGAGTTTATCCGTAAACAAAATTCCCTCTATATGATCGTATTCGTGCTGGATAACTCTCGCTCTCATATCGGAAAAAGTTTCTGTATGTTTAACGAAATTTTCATCCAAATATTCTATCAAAATCGTTTCTTTTCGCGAAACATCCTCTCGGACATCAGGTATGCTGAGACACCCTTCATTGAATTTCCATTCCTTTCCGCTTTCCTCTAATATTCTTGCATTGATAAAAACTTTCTTAAAATCCTTCAGCTTATCCGCAATATCCAAATAGTCTTCATCCTCTGCTAACGGGCGGATATCAATCACAAAAAGCCTGATATCCAAGCCTATCTGCGGCGCTGCAAGACCTATTCCATGAGCATCATACATCGTCTCAAACATATTGTCTATCAATGTTTTCAACTCTGGATAGTCTGGCGTAATATCTTTACATTTCTTACGAAGAATAGGGTCTCCATAAGCTCTAATAGGTAAAATCATAGTTTTTGTTCTAAATATTGTTGTAAAATAAGCGTAGCGCTTACCTTATCTATCAATCCTTTTTCTTGTCTTTGCTTCTTATTTTTGCCGCTTTGACTGATGAAATATGAAGCTATTTTAGAAGTAAATCTCTCATCAAACCGCACCACTGATACCTCTGGAAATTCACTCTTAAATTCTTCTATAAACTTCTGAATATCCTCCTCCACTTCGGACATATTTCCTTTCAAATCTGTAGGAAGCCCTATAACCACCTCATCTACAGAATTTTCACCGAAATAATTTCTCAAAAACTTCATCAAAGCAGTAGTTTCCACAGTATCCAAACCACTGGCTATTATGCGTAAATCATCCGTTGCAGCCAGGCCACAACGCTTTTTACCAAAATCTACTGCCAGTATTTGTCCCATCGTGGCAAAAGTAATAAATATTTTTCAGATAATGGGAAATGAATGTAGGATTTAGGAAATCTTTGATGAAGATTTCTTCTAATTTTCCAAATCGAAATAAAGATGATAATGATTAGAACATCTAGGATTAAATTGTCTATTGCAGTTCGGGCAAGAATCTGTATTCAGATATTCTCTGATACTCAGTACATTCCTACAACAGCCACACAAAATAGCCTTCTCATCCAGCTCTTCAGAAGACCAGCGTTTTGGTTCATGGTCTTCACAAACATTGTGACACAGATAACATGGATAAAAAGTCTCACAACATTTGAATTTTATAGCAACTATGTCCAATTCGCTATGATAATGTTCACAGCGAGTTTCCTCATCTACAAGTAGTCCTTTTAGTTTTATCATCTGATTTTACTTCAAAGAAAAAAATCCAACTCTGAGAGTTGGATTTTTTATATTATATTCCTCTTTTATAGATAGTTATAAATACATCTTTTACACCATCTCCATTATGATCAATATTTTTAGTAGTAAGAACTCTAATTTCACCATAAGTCACACTGATAAGATTCAGTTCTGTTTTAGTTCCATTATCTCGAGTCATTGATATTTTTTTTGTAGCAGCATCATACTGATATTTTCCTAAAAACTCTCCTTTTTCAGAACATCTTCCATCACTATCTGTT
>CAUQOP010000084.1:0-4789 GCA_963519505.1 uncultured Flavobacteriaceae bacterium
GTAGTATTATTATTCGTCTTTTCAATAAGATTTCCTGTTGAGTCTCTCTCTTCAGAAACTTCCACACTTTTTATTTGTCTTTTCTTTGCATCTAATGTGTAAGTGATGGTAGAAGTGGATATAGAAGATAGAGTTCCAGTTATATCATCATAATTTTTAGATATCTTTTGTGCTGTTACAGTAGAACCATTGATGGTGTATGTTGTATTTTCTTCTAAAACTTTAATAGTACCACTATAAGATTCTTCTTTTTCAGAGATAAGGTTTCCATTAGAATCATAATTAAATACATGAGAACTTCCATCAGGATTATTTATAGAAGTAATTAAATCTCCTGTATAAGTGTAAATTACATCTTTGTTGTCATGAGTAACTTTCATGAGCTTATTTCCATTATAACTAAAAGTAATAACTTCATCTGCTTTACCAGTTTGAGAATAGGTAAGTTTGGTTGGAAGAATTACTGTTTGGCTGATTGCAGGTGTCTGAGGTGTTGTAGGGTTTGAGTTGTCATTATCCCTGCTGCACGAAATAATCATCGCTCCCACGAGAGCTGAAAATAAAATTTTTTTCATTTTATATTGAATTTAAAATTAATTGGGCAAAGATAATGATTTTCATCTAAAAATAAATTCCGTATTTTTGGAGTTTCAATTAAGAATTCGCATCCTATGATAGAGCTTATTTTTTCTGCTGTCGGTTTGGGTTTTATGCTTAGTTTGGTATTCATTGGGCCTGTTTTCTTCCTTTTGGTGGAGACCAGCCTTTCGCGAGGGCCTCGGCATGCATTGGCGCTGGATTTGGGCGTGGTTTTTGCGGATATAGTGTGCATTGTGGCGGCGTATTTCAGCAGTCAGGACATTATCCACATCATAGACCAATACCCGAGTTTTTATAGGATTTCCGCGCTTATTATCTTTGTTTATGGGATTTATATGATAGTTTCCAAAACCAGAATGCACATCGCAGGCGAGGAAAGACTCATCAACCAAAACTATCTAAAAACTTTTCTCAATGGTTTCCTGCTCAATATTTTGAACATCGGTGTGGTGCTTTTCTGGCTGGTAACCGTCATTTTCATTAGAAAAAACTATCCCGACACGGGCAGATTTTTGCTTTATATCTGCTTGGTTATCGGGACATATCTTTTGATAGACTTGGCGAAAATCTATTTGGCGAAACAATTTCACAATAAACTCAATCAGCAGGTTGCCAATAAAATCCGAAAAGGTGTAGGCTTTATTCTGTTGATTCTGAGCGTGTTTATTTTCCTTCAAAGTTTTAAATCCTTTAACCAACTGGACAAAAGATTAGAAGAGAAAGGCATCAAACGCGAAGAAATAAAATAAAAAGATACTCAATACCAGATACTTATGGCGGTCATATTCCCAAAAACCCTTAAAAAAGGCGATAAAATAGCAGTCGTTTCTCCTGCTGGTTCAGTGGAAGAAGGGCAGATTTTATCCACGCTGGAACTTATAAAATCCAAAGGCTATGAGCCTGTTCTCAGTCCTCATTGCTTGGGCAGATTTTCCTTTGGGTACAGCTATTCTGGAACGGAAAAACAGCGAATTTCTGACCTGAACTGGGCATTGAATAGTGATGAGGTTTCTGCCATCTGGGCTACGCGCGGCGGCTATGGCTGTCAGCATCTTTTGGGACATCTAAAACTAAATCATTTCAAAGAAAATCCGAAATGGTACATCGGCTATTCGGATAATACTGTTATCCAAAGTTTCCTTTTGAAAAAGGGCTTTGCGAGTATCCACGGACAGACCCTGAAGACCTCATCTTTTGGAGTTTCAGCCGAAAGTTACGAAGGGATTTTCAATATTTTCAGTGGGAAAAAGCCTAAATATCATGTTGCTCCACATCCGCAGAATAACCACGGAAGTGCAGAGGGAATTTTGGTTGGTGGAAATCTGGCGCTGGTCTATGCGCTTTTGGGAAGCTCGTATTCGGTAGATTTCAGGGACAAAATTTTGTTTATAGAAGACATCGGCGAGAATTTTTATTCGCTGGACAGAATGCTCATTTCCCTTGATTTGGCTGGTGTTTTTAGGAAAATAAAGGGCATCATCATCGGAGGAATGATTAACATGGGAAACGAGGCAGAAAACCCTGATTATGAGTATAGTTATGATGCTATGGCTTATGAAATCATCGCCGAAAGGCTCAAGAAATATTCTTTCCCAAAGCTGTTCGCTTTTCCTAATGGGCATATTTTTGATAATGTGCCGCTGATTTTAGGCTCTGAAATAAAACTAAATGTTTCCGAAACGGAAGCAAAAGTAGAATTCTTATAAATCTATCAATGGCTGAGCATAATGACTTTGGTAAGGAATCCGAAAATCTGGCTGTAGAATTTTTGGAAAAGAAAGGCTATAAAATTTTAGTCAAAAACTACCGCTATCTAAAAGCTGAAATAGATATCATCGCAGAGACTGAAAATCAGATAGTTATAATAGAAGTAAAGGCCGGAAGCACAGATACTTTCCTGAGTCCAGAAGAGGCGGTGAATAAGAAGAAAATCAGGCTGCTCATCTCTGCTGCGAGCCATTTTTTGGAAGAAAATGAAATAGACAAGGAAGCGAGGTTTGATATAATCGCCATTCTTCCGAATGAAGAAAATCAGTTCCAAATCAAGCATATAGAAAACGCTTTTGAAATCATAGATATTTGAGGATTTTAAATAAAAAAATTAATTTTGCTGAATGAAAATTCTACACATAGAGACTTCGTCTAAAAACTGCTCTGTTGCCATTTCGTCTGATGAAAAACTGCTTTGTCTTTGTGAGAAAGTATCGCAGGATTATAAACAATCCGAAAATCTCCACACTTATATAGAATGGGCTCTGGAAGGAGCTGAAATAAAATTGAAGGATCTGGATGCAGTTTCGTTAGGAAAAGGACCAGGGTCTTATACAGGGCTTCGGATAGGAGCGGCTTCGGCGAAGGGCTTTTGTTTCGGGCTTGGTATTCCTTTGGTAACGGTAAATTCTCTGGAAACTATGGTAGAGCCATTTTTGGGCAATTATGATTTGATAATTCCGCTCATAGATGCTCGTAGAATGGAGGTCTATACGGCTGTTTTTGATGGAAAATCAGGGCAGATGCTGATAGAGACAAACGCGAAGATTTTGGATGAAGAATCTTTCCAAGAATATGAGGGCAAAAAAATACTTTTCGTAGGAGATGGCTCTCTGAAAGCACAGCAGGTACTAAAACTTTCGCAGGCGGAATACAACGAAAATATCTATCCATCAGCGAAATACTTGATAAAAAAAGCCGTAGAAAAATACAAGCAAAAAGACTTTGAGGATATTGTCTATTTTGAGCCATTTTACTTGAAAGATTTTCACGGAGTGAAGAAAAAGTAAATTTCTTATAACATAAATTTTAATGTAAAATATATAATAAAACCAGCATCAGAAACTTCTCTGATGCTGGTTTTATTATTAATCTAAATACTGTTTTTCCCAGCTTTGGACTGGTCGTTCTAGTTTTGTAGGTTTTTGTTTCTTTTGTTCCTCTTTTGGAGTTTCTTTTGGTTTTTCTTGCGGTATTTCCTCTATTTTGACTGAAGTTTCAGATTCATTTATAGAGATGATATCCGTTTCGTTTTCAGTAGTTTCAGGTTCAGGATTTTGCTCTTTGTTTTCTGTGTCCTTGTTTTTCGTTTCATCGGCCTCTTTTTTCTTAGATGGAACTAAGAAATCTAAAATCTCTTTAGCCTTTTTCCCTTCATTGGTTCTTTCATAGTTTAGGACAATCTGCTGTAGAGAAGAAATCATTTTCTCCTTGCTCTCGCTTCTTCCGATGATGAACGCATTTAGCAGCTCAAATTTAGGAATGAGAGCATCTTTCGGATATTTCTCAAGGGCTTGATTTACAATATTCTGTGCTTCTTTGTATTTTTCTTCATTATACAGAGCATAGGCCTCTTGATAGACTTTTTTCACCTTTTCTTCAGATTCTGTGAAATTGGTATTTCTAGGATTTTTCACAAAAGTGGCATAAGGTGTATCTGGGAATTCCTGAATGATGATAGTTTTAGCCCTTTCTGCCTGGTTAGGAGTTTTCTCATGATTCATGGAGAAGATGAGGTATAGAGCTTGTAGTTTTATATCTTTTTCAGGCTGATTGTCCACCAAATCGTATAATGTTTTAGTAGCGAGCGGTGTATTTTGGAAATAAGTTTCATACATTCTGCCCAATTCCAGACTTGCACTGTCTCGTTCTTTTTTCAGTCCTAAAATAGCTTTTTTCTCTTTTGGTATTTTTTCTGTGTAGAAAGCAACCTCAAATCTCCTAGCATCAGCAGTAGTTCTGCCCAGCACTTCATTTTCTAAATCATCCAAAGAACCGCCCAGCTTATTATCCTCGCCATATCTCCAGTTGTCACTCAGCGTTCTATTTTGCCATATTTTTCTAAATTCATTACTTCCTTTGGCTACAGTAATTTCGTTAGCAAAATAAAATTTATTTCCTTTTTGGCTGGTGAAATTATCTTCAAATCCTTTGAAATCAGAGCTGTTGTCATAAGAAAAATATTTTTCTAGTTCCTTATTTTTCTTTTCCTTTCTCTTTGCCAGCTCTATTTTTTCTTCTTTTTCTTTCAGTTCATTGATGTGTTTCTGAAAGAAGTCATTCAGCTCATTTTCAGACATTTTGGTAAGAGCCAAAATGCTGTCATTTTTCTTGATAAGGTAGTAGTTTTTAGAAATGTTCTTGATGTTGGTAGAGAGTTCTTTTATTCTATCCTTTGTAGGAGTGTGCTCTATGACAC
>CAUQOP010000085.1:0-4781 GCA_963519505.1 uncultured Flavobacteriaceae bacterium
ATGTACATCATATTCCAGCACACTATCCCATTTTTTGTTCCAGATAAAATTTTTATCTGCTATCTGTTCCCAAAATTTTTCAGGATCATGCACCGATTTTTCATATTGCTTAAAATAGTCTGGAAGATTGTCTATTATGTACTTACTCATTTATGTAGGAGAATATTAAATAAAAATTAATTCTATATTATTCAAATTTTAAGCCGGCAATTTAAGAAAATTTAATGAAATATGATTGAAAATCACCTATTTTTTTTGAACATTTCTTCCAGCGGAATTTGATTTTCTGAATGACTGATTAAAACTGCAAAGTCAATAAAATCCGTTGTATTTTTTCCTTTAAGTTCAGCTTTATTGCTCTTTTTAAAAAGTTGTTTAACTTCCATCAAATCCGCACCTTTGTGATATGGTGAATTTTCAGCATTAAGCCTAAAAAGCGTAATATCAGAAAGTTTCATTTTCTTTAGTTTTCCAATTCCTTTAAAATACTCTTTCCAATAATCACCAATTCCATATCCCTTTTCTATTGTATAAGTCTTATAATCACCCTGTTTATCATAAATTTTATTCCAAAGAACTTTACTTCTTGTGAGATATCCCATTACACTGACCACCTTATTTCTTTCATAAATATCCTGTTCAATCAATCTTGTGAAAAAAGATGGGTAATGTCCTTCCCTTGCCTTTTGAATATGAAAAAATCCATATTTAAAAAATTGTTTTTTACTCCCTAACTTATATTTTTCTTTCAAATAAATATAATTATCAAAAATTATCTGCTCTCTATCTCTTTTATCATTAAAATTATTCTCAATATTTTTGAGAATAAAATGAAAGTCATCTATATTTTTAATTTTATCTTCAAAAATCCCTTTATTTCTCCGATAACTTTCAATAAACGATTTTAATTGTTTTTCCAAACTCTCGTTATCAATACCAAAATCAGTATTTTCATCAAGAAAAATTTTTTCTAAATAACTTCTTTCTTCCCAATTTTGGATATTTTCTGTGAGGTATAAAATATGTTTTATTGGGAATTTATATTCATTTATCACATCACAACCAAAAATTTGAACTGGATTTTGTGGATATTTTTTATTTAGTTCTCGTAAATTTTTCCAATGATTAAAAGTTTCTACAGTTCCTTCCTGATTTACAATACTTTGGAAAGCCAAAACTAAATCTTTCAACAACTTTTCATCGCCATTTTCTAAATATTTTTGAAAATAAAAAGCTTGGCTAAAATTTGTTTCAGGAAAATAATAATCCAAAACACCTTGTCGCTTTAAATCATTGATAATCAATTTTTCAACTTCATATGTTTTCGCACTTCCGTGATATGCACCAAATCCTATAATTTCAAAATTTGTCTCAGGAAAACGAAAGTCTGGAGCTAGCATATCAAACCTATTTTCCTTTAAATACGCCTTTTTATCTTGAGCAAATAAGTTTATTGAAATAAAAATAATAAACACTAGCTTTTTCATCTCTATTTTTTGATTTTAAAGATATTATTTTTTCCAAAAAAAGCAAAATATATTTTTTATTTCGCTTTTGGTTCTATTTTTTTTCTTATCTTTGTAAGAATGAAAAAGCAAGAATTTTTAGAAGGTTTGTTGAGAGCAGATTTCTGCTCAAAAAGATATTTTATTTATTAAAACGAGGCTCGGTTGGCTTCGTTTTTTTTATGTTTAAAACTAAAAAAACTAATGAACTATGCTGGCAATATCTCATTTTAGCCCAAAGAAAATCGAGCTGATTTTAGACCAAGCTTTGGAAATGGCAAATGGTAAAAAATATATAGCTCAAGACAAAGTTTTCGTTTCCAATCTTTTCTTCGAAGACAGCACCCGCACCAAAATAAGCTTTGAAATGGCGGAAAGAAAACTTGGGCTTTCTGTTATTCCTTTTGACACTTCGCAGAGCTCTGTAAATAAAGGCGAAAGCCTCTACGACACTGCGAAAACATTAGAAAACATCGGGCTAAATCTCTTGGTAATTCGCCACGGACAAAACCAATATTATGATGAACTAAAAAACATCAAAATCCCTATTATCAACGCGGGAGACGGCACAGGAAACCATCCAAGCCAGACCATGCTGGATCTGATGACCATAAAACAAGAATTTGGTTCTTTCAAAGACCTGAAAATCGCCATTGCAGGAGATGTGAAACACAGCCGCGTTGCCAATTCTGCTTGTGATATTTTGAGAAAATTAGGCGCAAAAGTCTATTTCTCAGGCCCTAGAGAATGGTTTGACGAAGGCAGTCTGATGAACGGAACTTACCGAGAAATCGATGGACTAATTCCAGAAATCGATGTGCTTATGCTCCTAAGAATACAGCACGAAAGGCATCACCAAAAAACAAAATATTCTCCAGAAGAATACCTCAGAAAATATGGGCTTACCAAAGAGCGAGAAAAGAAAATGAAGCCCAGCGCCATCATCATGCATCCCGCACCTGTAAATAGAAATGTGGAAATAGACTCCGATTTGGTGGAATGCTCCCGCTCCCGAATTTTCAAACAAATGGAAAACGGAGTTTTCGCGCGAATGGCTATTTTAAAAAATATTTTGGAACAAAAAGGCTTTACATTCAAAGAAATAAAATAAATAATATGAAAATCATTAAAAACGGAAAAATCCTTGATCAACAAGGGAATTTAGTACAAACAGACATTCAGATAGAAAATGGTCTTATCACCAAAATTTCTGAAAACATAGAGAATCCAAACGCCGAAATCATAGATGCCGAAGGGAAATTCATCAGCCCTGGGTTTATCGATGTGCATGTCCATCTTCGCGAGCCTGGTGGTGAGCACAAAGAGACCATCGCTACAGGCTCCATGGCAGCCGCAAAAGGCGGATATACCACTATTTGCCCGATGCCAAACACCAATCCCGTTCCTGACAGAGCCGAGCGTTTCGATGATTTATTAAAAAGAATCCAAAAATCCGCTGTCATAAAAATAAGACCTTATGGAGCTATTACGGAAGACTCCAAAGGCGCAAAACTAACTGATTTTCAAGTTTTAAAAGAAAAAGGAGCCGTAGGATTTACTGATGACGGCGTAGGAATTCAGGAAGCTGGCGTAATGTATGAAGCCATGCAGGAATCCACCAAAGTAAACCTGCCCATCGTAGCCCACTGTGAAGACAATTCGCTTATTTTAGGAGGCTGTATTCATGATGGAAAAAAAGCAAAAGAATTAGGATTAAAGGGCATCCCAAGTGTCTGTGAATCAGTGCATATCGCTCGTGATATTTTATTAGCCGAAGCTGCTGGTGCGCATTATCATGTCTGCCATGTTTCCACAAAAGAATCTGTGAGGGTCATCGCTGATGGGAAAAAGGCCGGAATCCGTGTAACTGCCGAAGTTTCGCCGCATCATTTGGTTTTAACCGAAGATGATATTTCTAATGCAGATACCAATTACAAAATGAACCCACCACTCCGCGCCAAAGAAGACCAATTGGCTCTAATCAAAGGGCTGGAAGAAGGCATCATCGACTGCATTGCGACCGACCACGCTCCACACACCGAAGATGAAAAAAGCCGAGGAATGTGTGATTCGCCTTTTGGAATTGTGGGATTTGAGACCGCTTTCCCTGTCCTGCACACCAGATTTGTAAAAACTGGAAAATGGTCTCTGAAACAGCTCATCGACTGGATGACCAGAAAACCAGCCGAGGTTTTTAACCTTGATAAAGTAGGAAAAATAGAAGTGGGATACCATGCTGACCTGACTTTCATTGACCTTGAAAAAACTCAAAAAGTAGACAAAAACACCTTCGTTTCCAAAGGAAGAAACACGCCTTTTGACGGCTGGGAATGCACAGGCTGGCCAGTAGCGACTTTTGTAAATGGAGAAAAAGTTTATTAACCAAACACAACTAATAAAAATGAACAAAAAACTCATATTAGAATCAGGAGAAGTTTTCTACGGAGAAGGCTTTGGAGCGGATACAGAAACCAGCGGCGAGGTGGTTTTCAGCACAGGAATGACTGGCTATCAAGAACTTATCTCCGACCCTTCCTTTTGTGGGCAAATTGTCTGCATGACCTACCCGCTCATTGGAAATTATGGAATCAATCGTGATGATTACGAAAGCATAGAACCAGCCATCAAAGGACTGATTGTCAAAGAACTCTGCGACATGCCTTCTAACTTCCGTTCCCAACTTACTCTGGATGAACTCTTTAAGAAGAAAAATCTTTCAGGGATTTCAGGGATTGATACCCGAAAACTAACCCGAATTCTCCGAAGCAAAGGCGTAACGAAAGGTAAAATCGTCAATGCTGATGCAGATGAACAAAACATCATCAATGAGCTGAAAGCCAACATTTTACCTAAAAATCAAATAGCGCAGGTTTCCACCAAAACTCCCTACGCCAACCCTGGCAGAGGCTTTAAAGAGGTGCTGATGGATTTCGGAGCAAAACTCGGCATCATCCGTGAATTATCCCAAAGAAACTGCGATATCACGGTAGTTTCCCACGATACCTCAGCCGAAGAAATCCTGTTAATGGCTCCTGACGGCGTAATGCTCTCCAACGGCCCTGGCGACCCGCAGGACATCCCTCACGCACACGAAACCGTGAGAAAACTCCTTGGAAAAGTTCCTATTTTTGGGATTTGTATGGGACATCAGGTGATAGGGCTGGCGTGCGGCGCGAAGACTTTTAAACTAAAATTTGGGCACAGAGGAGGCAACCATCCTGTTTTGGATTTAAGGACAAATAAAGTTTCTATCACTTCCCAAAACCACGGCTATGC
>CAUQOP010000086.1:0-4759 GCA_963519505.1 uncultured Flavobacteriaceae bacterium
CTTATGGAGACTACAGATATAAAGGAAATGCTACAGGAGCAGATTTTGATGAAAGTAACAATACTATTTCTGGAGGAGGAAACACCACTTTATACTTAGATCAAGTAAAAGTAGGAGGAAGCGGAAACAGCAGTATTCCACAGCTTACAGCTTCTTTAGGTGCGACTATCAAGCCAATAAGTGATTTGAGTATCTATGGAACTTGGAGATTTGTAGGAAACCTTTATTCAGCAGTTAATACAAACGATTATAAGACTGTAGCAAGACAAGAACAAGGAGCTCTTAGACTTCCAGATTACAATCTTTTAGACTTAGGTGTTTCATATAAACTAAGATTAAGAGAGCGTTCTCAGTACTTTACTTTCGGAGCGAATGTTTATAATGTAATAGATTCTTACTACATTTCTGATGCTTCTACAAGTATCCACGCTACAGCAGGAAGTACTACATACAAAGGAATCGACACAAACAACAAAGTATTCTTCGGTGCAGGAAGAACTTGGGCTGCTAGTGTAGCATTCAACTTCTAGTAAAAAACAAGAAGATAATAAATGGAAATCCTAACTTTAATTAGTTAGGATTTTTTTATATTTGCGTTTCTAATTTAGAATAAAATGGAGGATTTATTTAATAGTGTGTACAGCACTCACAAGGGGATTTCTTTTTCCACAGTGGTTGTTTTTGGAGCGTTTATTTTTCTATTGTTACAAGTTCATCTTAGTTATAAAGGGAGAATATCAGATGTTTTGAGAAAAACAAGTTTTTTCTCGATGATATTGTTATATATACAGGGGATATTGGGCGTTTTTTTAGGAATTTATTCACCAGAGTTTTCTACAGCTTCAGGATTTTCTTCGTATTTTAAGCTTTTTGAGTATGGAATAATTATCTTGATCTGCGCAGGAATGATAACCTATGTATACATGTTTCTAAAAAACAATCAAATTTTAACACTAAAAATGCTAATCATCGCATTAGCAGCGGCATTACTTTTTGAGTATGCATATCCTTGGAGACTTATTTTTGGTTAATTAAAAAATTGAATTTACTCATATGAAAATTGCGGTAGTGGGTGCTACAGGAATGGTAGGACAAATCATGCTGAAAGTTTTGGAAGAAAGGAATTTTCCTGTGAAGGAAATTATCCCAGTGGCTTCAGAAAAATCTGTCGGAAAAAAAATTAGTTTTAAAGGTAAAGAATACTCTGTCGTGTCCATGCAGGATGCTATTGATATGAAGCCAGAGATAGCGCTGTTTTCGGCTGGTGGAGGGACATCTTTAGAGTTTGCACCGAAATTTGCAGAGGCAGGAACAACAGTGATTGATAATTCTTCGGCTTGGAGAATGGATGTTACTAAAAAACTGGTCGTTCCAGAGATAAATGCCGATGTTCTGACCCAAGAAGACAAAATCATCGCAAATCCTAACTGCTCTACGATTCAGCTGGTAATGATTCTAAATCCGCTACACAGAAAATACGGACTGAAAAGAGTAGTAGTCTCTACATATCAGTCAGTTACAGGAACAGGTAAGGCGGCAGTAGACCAGCTAAACCAAGAAATAAAAGGAGAGGAAGGCAAGAAAGTTTATCCTTATCAGATTTTCAAGAATGCACTTCCGCACTGTGATGTTTTCGCAGATGATGACTACACAAAAGAGGAACTAAAACTAAGGACCGAGCCCAAAAAGATTTTGGGCGACAGCAGTTTTGAAATCACAGCGACGGCTGTTCGTGTTCCTGTGCAGGGCGGGCATTCGGAGAGTGTGAATATTGAGTTTAATGAAGACTTTGATATTGAAGAAGTTAAGCAGATTCTTTCAAACACGCCAGGCGTTATCGTGGAGGATGATGTAGCCAATAAAAAATACCCTATGCCGTTCTATTCCGAAGGGAAAGATGAGGTTTTTGTAGGGAGAATAAGAAGAGATAATTCCCAGCCAAAAACGCTCAACTGCTGGATAGTGGCTGATAATCTAAGAAAAGGAGCAGCTACGAACGCTGTCCAAATCGCGGAATATTTGGTCAGAAATCAGTTGGTATAATTTTGGTATAACACCGTACACATAGTACGGAAAAATGAAAATAAACTTTATTCAGAAATTTTTGATGATTTGCTCTGGTGCGAATCTTCACATCTTAAAGAAAACTCCTTCCGAGTGGAATAAATATTCCGGCATCGGAGGGATTGTTTTATTCACAGGTTTTTTTGCGGGAATCTCCGCAGGGTACGCCACCTATACCATTTTTGATGATTTCTACGCTGCGCTGGCAGCGGGATTTATCTGGGGACTGATGATTTTTAATCTGGATAGATACATTGTGTCCTCTATCAAGAAAACGGTTTCTTGGAAAAACCAGCTTCTGCTGACTCTTCCTCGTTTGGTTTTGGCAGTGTTTTTAGGAATTGTTATTTCAAAGCCATTAGAATTAAAGATTTTTGAAAAAGAAATCAATAAACAGCTAAACACCATCATCCAAAGGAATAAAACCGAACTTCAGGAACAGATGAACAGCAGGATTTTACAGCAGTCAGGGCCTTTTGCAAAAGAAAAAGAACAAATCCAAAGCCAAATAGAAGTCTACCAAAAAGCCTATGATTCCACAGTGGTGGATTTGGAAAGAGAGGTTCTGGGCAAAGAAACGGGACTTACGAGCGGGAAGGCTGGTTTTGGACCAAATGCAAAGCGAAAAACCGAAATCCGCGACAACAAGAAAAAAGAGCTGGAAGCCTACCAAAAGCATATGGAACCACGGCTGAAATATCTGGATGAGGAAATCTCTAAAGTCTATACCAACCTACAAACGGAGCAGAAAAATAGCGAGGATTCGGAAAATAGGTTCAATGGTTTCGCGGCGAGGCTTCAGGCGCTGGATGAGTTAGGCGCAAATCCCATCATGGCTGTGGCGGCGATGTTCATCATGGGACTTTTCATTTGTTTGGAGATTTCGCCTGTTTTGGTCAAATTAATTTCTACCGCAGGGCCTTACGATTACCTTTTAGAAAAAACCGAAACCGAAACCAAGCTCTACGCAAAAGAAAAAATAGAGAAAGGAACTATCTCCACGGATTTTAGAATAGAGAAATTCAAAAAAGATTTGGATAATTTGTAGAAAAAATCAAGGCTTATAAAAATGAGCCTTGATTTATTTTATAAGATTTTTTCTGTAATAAAACAGCGGAACTATCAGTAAAACAGGCAGAGGCTGAATCACAAATCTTCTGATGTAAAATGAAAACAAATTCCCGAAACTAAATTCCATATAAACAGAATACAGATAAATAGGGAAGAAAAGAATGAAAGATAAAGTGATTAAAACCAGCGCTTGGAAAGTCCATTTTTTATTTAAAAACAAGAAATGAACAATTCCCAAAGAAAAAATAAGATTTAATAAAAATCTGAAAAGATGGCTGCCGATTAGCCTAGCCCACTCAAAATGAGGAAATGCAGGGTTGCCAATATTGGCGAAATAATCTAAAAAAGGGTCGTAGAATAGAACATTTTCTAGATATCTCACACCAATAAGTCCTGCTACACAAATGGCAACACCAATCCAGTTCCAATGTTTCATCGTCTAACAAAAAATTTAATCCAGATAATCCAAAGAAAAACCACACCACCATAGATAATGGCAGGAAAGGCATAATCATGAGCAATCTTAAAATGCTCTGGTGAAAGCTCCATATAGACAATGTTAATGAGAGCAATTCTCGTAACATTCACTACATAAAGGAAAACCAGTCCCAAAGCGGCGAACCAAAAAGTCTGTAATCCTTTATAAAAAGTAAAAATAAAGGCAAGATACAGAATCATGATGGAAACGGCATTACAGCCCTCAATCATCGTGGTGGCCCATATGTTATTGATATAGAAATATAAACCGCTCTTTTCGGTGGATTCTATCAGCTGGGTATT
Organism: uncultured Flavobacteriaceae bacterium; assembly: GCA_963519505.1. Classification (GTDB taxonomy): domain Bacteria; phylum Bacteroidota; class Bacteroidia; order Flavobacteriales; family Weeksellaceae; genus JABCPE02. The sequence continues at coordinate 3,916 of CAUQOP010000086.1, forward strand.
GTAGCCCATTTTATTCATGCAGAAAGTAGACTGCTCTGCTATAATTCTGGTCAAAGGGTCTGCAGCGGCATCGGAATATAGATTTAGATAAAACTGATAAAGTAAAATCAATCCCAGATAAGTCGCCAAAAACCTTAATAACAGGATGAGAATAGGCTTTAGGTCATCAAACATTATGATAATTTTGGGCAAAAGTAAACAAAAAAACAGGAAAAATTTAATGAAAAACCATATATTTGCTTTTGCAATTTAATTGATACTAAAAATATGTTTAAATCATTTCTTCACTGGAAAGTCTGGGTAAATATTTTGATTACCTTAGGGATATTTTTTGGTTTGGTTTGGGGGACATTTAGATGGCTGGATACCCATACCAACCACGGAAAAGAAGTACCCGTTCCGAATGTAGTAAATATGTCTGTCCAAGAGGCCGTAAAAGAATTAGAAAACATGGGGCTGGATGTGGAAGTGGATAGTTTTAAATACGACCCTAAATATAAGCCTTTTCAGGTGTTACAAATTTATCCTGCCGCAGGTTCTCGTGTAAAAGAAGGTAGGACTGTTATCCTGAGAATCAATCCAAAAACTTGGGCAAAAGTGGAAGTTCCTAATCTTTTAGAAAAATATAAAGGATTGGCATTTAGCAGATTAGAGCTTGTGGGGCTAAAAGTAGGCGATACCATTTATGAGCCAAGCATCCAGAAAGATGCCGTTCTGAAAATGATATATAAAGGGCAGGAACTAAAACCAGGAACTCTCCTACCGAAGTTTTCTGTAATAGATTTGATTATCGGTTCTGGGCCGCTTAGGGATATCGCCGTTCCGAATGTAGTGGGACTTACGG
>CAUQOP010000087.1:0-4708 GCA_963519505.1 uncultured Flavobacteriaceae bacterium
ATTTTCAACCAAGTTCCTGAGAGAATATCCCAAAGCCCTTTCCTAAACCAAGTCATCGGAGCAAAAAACTCTAAAAGGCTCTCCGATTTCTACACAAAACACTGGGCTGGAATTATTTCCAATTTTTGGTTTGGGATTTTCCTAGGCGTTATCGCGCCTTTGGGTGTTTTCCTTGGTTTGGATTTGGACATTCGTCACATCACTTTCTCGGCAGGGAATTTTGCGCTGGCTCTTTACGGAAAAGGCTTTGATATTGACACTTACACTTTTGTGATTTCATTGGTTACTATTTTTCTGATTGGCGCTTTCAACTTCATCGTAAGTTTCGGGCTGTCCATGTTATTGGCTTTCCGTTCGAGAAAAGTGAATTTTGGAGAATTGACGATAATTTACAAAACCATTTTAAAATATTTTATCAAAAACCCTCTGCGGTTCTTCATTCCACTGAAATCAGAACTGGATGAAGCTTCAAAAGATTTGATACAAGACAACAAAACTCATCATTAAACAAAAACTACCCTTTTGGGTAGTTTTTTTTCATTTTAATATTTTTTATTCATTTTATTTGTATATTTACACTAATTTATAACAAAAATTTATCATTTATGAAAAACATTACATCCATTATGCTGCTTTCCTCTTTGGGGGCAGGAACTATTTCAACAATGAATGCACAAGACAAAACATTAAAAGTAACGCCAGATTTAAAGGGAAATCCTTTCCTTACGAAAAGTCCGCTGCAATATCAGGCGCCGCAGTTTGATAAAATAAAGACAGAGCATTTCAAACCTGCCTTTGAATACGGATTAAAAGTCCATGAGGCTGAGATAGAAAAAATCGCTAATAATAAGAAACTGCCGACTTTTGAAAATACCGTTCTGGCATTAGAAAAAAGCGGAGAAGTTCTCAAAAGAGCTCAGACTATTTTCTACAACCTTATGGGCTCTATGTCCAATCCAGAGATGCGAAAAATCCAAAAAGAATTTGCGCCTATTTTCTCTGCACATACTGATAAAATTCACCTCAATTCTAAATTATACGAAAGAATCAAAAAAGTTCCCGTTGCCAATTTAGATGCGGAAAGTCGCCGTTTGGTGGAATATTACAAACAAGTTTTTGAGCTTTCTGGAGCAAATCTTTCTGAAGCAAAGAAAGAAGAGCTAAAATCCATCAATTCCCAATTGGCTGGACTTTCCACAGAATTTTCAGCTAAACTATTGGAAGCTAGAAAAAACAACGGTCTTCTTATAGAAAATGTAAAGGAACTAGACGGACTGACAGCTGACCAAATAAAAGCTGCCGCTGATGCTGCCAAAAGCATCGGAAAAGATGGGAAATACCTCATCGTACTGCATAACACTACTCAGCATCCGCTTCTGCCAAGCCTTCACAACCGTGCTACGAGAGAAAAACTCTTCAAAGCTTCATGGACAAGAGCAGAGAAAAATGACTCTGCTGACACGAGAAGCATCATCGAAAAAATGGCGGCTCTTAACCTGAAAAAGGCTCAGCTTTTAGGTAAAAAATCATTTGCTGAATGGAAACTTCAAGACCAAATGGCAAAAACACCCGAAGCAGCTCAGAAAATCCTTGCTGATTTAGGAAGACCAGCCGTAGAAAAAGCCAAAGAAGAAGCCAAAGAAATCCAAAAACTCATCGATGAGCAAAAAGGTGGATTTACCCTAGAACCATGGGACTGGGCATACTACGCAGAGCAAGTGCGTAAGGCTAAATATGACCTAGATGAAAACGAAATCAAGCCTTATTTTGAGGTGAAAACTGTTTTGGAGAAAGGGATTTTCTTCGCGGCTGAAAAATTCTACGGAATCACGGCTAAAAGAAGAACCGACCTACCTGTATATCACCCAGATGTATTGGTTTATGAAATCTTTGACAAGGATGGCAAATCTATGGCGCTTTACTATGTGGATTTCTTCTCCAGAGACAGCAAAAGAGGCGGCGCGTGGATGAACAGCTTCGTGAAACAATCTAAACTATTCGGGCAAAAACCTGTAATCGTAAATGTGCTGAACAACCCAAAACCAGCCGATGGAAAACCTGCACTTGTCAGCTTTGATGAGGCTTCTACGATGTTCCACGAGTTCGGGCATACCCTGCACGGATTGTTTGCTAATCAGCAGTACGCTACCCTTTCGGGAACGAGCGTAGCAAGGGACTTTGTAGAATTTCCTTCCCAAATCAACGAATTCTTTGCCCTAGAGCCAGAAATCTTGAAAAATTATGCTATCCATTACCAAACGAAAGAACCTATCCCACAGGCACTAGTAGAAAAGATGAAAAAAGCAGCTACTTTTAACAATGGATTTGCTTCTACAGAAATCCTTGCATCAGCAGCTGTGGATATGGCATGGCACAGCATCACCGATGAAAACCAGCTGAAACCTACCACAGAGTTTGAAACAGAAGCCCTGAAAAAATACGGTCTATACCTGCCACAGGTACCACCGAGATACCACTCTCCTTACTTTGCGCACATCTGGGGCGGAGGCTACGCTTCTGGCTACTATGCCTACACATGGAGTGATATGCTGACTTCTGATGCTTGGGACTGGATTACCCAGCACGGCGGAATGACCAGAGCCAATGGCGACCACTTCCGTAAATATATCCTTTCTGTGGGGAACACGCTTCCTTATGACAAGGCTTATTTTGATTTCGCGGGAAGAAAACCAAGTCTGAAAGCATTGCTAAAAGATAAAGGTTTCACGAATTAATTTATTACAAATGAAAAGTCCTTTCTGATTTCAGAAAGGACTTTTTTATTGATTGGTATCGCCCAGCATTGGGACAAATTTATACGCTCCGAACTCTTCTTTTTCTATATGATTTTCAGATACTTTTGTGAATTTTGTAAGAATCTGTTCTTCTAACCTTCCGAGCGGAATAATCATAAATCCACCGACTTTCAATTGTCTCAAAAGTTCCAAAGGCAATTCCTCCGCGCCACAGGTAACCAAGATTTTATCAAACGGAGTGAACTCAGGAAGTCCTGCAAACCCATCGCCAAAAACCTGATATACAGGCTGATGATGAATTTTAGCTAAAATTTTTGTAGAAAAATCATACAAATCTTTTTGCCGCTCTATGGTGTACACCTCAGCTTTCATATTTACCAAAACAGCCGTCTGGTAGCCGCTTCCTGTTCCTATTTCTAGAATTTTTTCACCTGGTTTTACTTGGAGTAACTCCGTCTGTTTCGCAACTGTTGAAGGATGGGAAATAGTCTGATTGGCAGCGATAGGAAAAGCCCTGTCTTCATAGGCAAAATCCACAAAAACACTTTCTAAAAAGAGATGACGAGGCACGGAATTCATAGCCTCCAAAGTCCTTGTATCCTGTATTTTCATCGAATCCCGAAGATATTCCACCATTAGTTTCCTTTTCCCTCTATGTACGAAGCTGTCTTTCATTTAGTTATTAAAAATGTTTTTGTTGGTATCCAAAAGTAAAATTACAAGTATAATAAAAAATTTCATGAAAGAAAAATTTTAAAACTTGATTTAAAGTAAAAAATAATGTTTATAAATTATCCCTTATTTCTCAAAATGAAAATCTGCAAAAACAGGAAAATGGTCAGAATAGCCTATTTCTCGATTCACGAAATAATTCACGGCTTTCAGAGATTTTGAAGAAAAAACATAATCTATTCTTATAGGGAATTTATAATCGTGAAAACTCGTCGCGCTTCCGTTTCCCGCCTCTACGAAAGCATCGGTGAGACTTTCGGAAATTTGATAATATTCATAAGAACTGGGCATGGCATTAAAATCTCCTCCTAAAATAACGGGATATGGAGACTCTGCGATAAGTTTTTTAATCTCATGAATTTGGTTTTGATGGATTTTAAAAACAGGAAGAAATTTTCTAAGCAAAGCACTGAGTTTATTTTCATTTTCAGCAAGTTCATAGGTTGGCTTTATCATATCTTTGGTCAGCTGAAAAGGCTCCAAATACACCGTAATGAAGCGGATAACCTTGTCCCTCACTGCTATATCCGCACAGAGTGCATGCCCTATGCTGCTTGTAGAAACATGCTTTTGGCTGAGAATAGGAAATTTGGAATAAATACTGACTATTTCCGAATTTGCATGATGTTTAAAATTAGAAAGTTCATACCTTTTCCCCTCTCCCCAGCCGCTTTCCTGCAATAGCAGAACATCCACCTGCTGCTGATTTAGAAATTCTGTTTTCTCTGGCTCTATGGTTTTGGTGTTATAGGTCATCACTTTCACATCTGCGTTTTCGCTTGATGAAGAAGTATAGTTCAACCACCTTTGCACAGGAGAAATCAAGAAAATAGAACCAATCAAAAAGACAAAAGCCCTATTCCGTCTGCTTATCAACCAAAACAAAGTAAAAACAGAATGTACAATCAGCAAAATAGGAAAAATAAGCGATAACAAATTGAGAAACGCAAACTTACTTGGAGGAATATAAGCATTAAGACTTGCCCCTAAAAGAAGAAGCAAGACCAATGAATGCCCTATAAACAAAAGCTTCCTAAAAACGCCCATTTTACCTGATGTTTCGGTTTGCTTTCCAGTTTCTAATCATAAGCCAGCCCACCAAAGCCCCGCCAATATGAGCAAAGTGCGCCACATTATCCCACTCAAATTGTCTTATCCCAAGATAAGCCGAAATAAGTATCACTATGGGCAGCAGATATTTAGCTTTTATAGGATATGGG
>CAUQOP010000088.1:0-4662 GCA_963519505.1 uncultured Flavobacteriaceae bacterium
GTAAGCCCCAGCATATAGTGATAGTATCCATATTGGCTTCTATGCAGCTGAGTTTTATAATCTGTAATATTAGAAAGCAGCCTCGCAACCTCATCCAGTTTCTGGTCTCTCATCTTCCAAAGAGATAAAAGAATATATTCATTTTTAAAAAACAATATAATAGGAACTATTGATAGCACTACACATACTATCCCCCAGCCTACTTGTCTGTTGAACATGAGGAATATTCCTCCTGCTACCATTAGCCCTGCAATTACTAATTTTATGTACTTATTCATTCCAAAATCTTTTTAGGATTGCAAATTTAATGATTATTTTAATATTCTCTAAATTTAGTTCAAAAATAGAAAAACATAAAGTCATCAAAATTTCATCTTTTCTTTATTTCTCCTCTTTAAAAATTTTATCATAAAAACCCTATTTTATTTTTTTATAATTAAATTAAAAATTGTATTTTTAGGAAATCTTAAATTTTAGATAAATGTTTGATTTTTTAGAAAATTTAGATGTTCTACATCGTTCTTTTTGGTATATAGCATTGTTCAGTAGTTTAGTATTTGTGGTTCAGGCTGTGCTCACTTTCATCGGAAGTGACAGCACGGATGGCACAGCGCCAGATTTTGATGGAGATTTTGATGGCGCAGACGCTCCTTTTCAGCTTTTCTCGCTGAGAAATCTTACCAATTTCCTACTCGGTTTTGGCTGGGCAGGTGTCGCTTTTTACCCAATTATAGAAAACAAATTTTTACTTACCATTCTTGCAGCAGTCGTGGGAGCTGGTTTTGTATTGATTTTCTTTTTGATTATTAAACAACTACTTAAATTATCAGAAGACAATACTTTTAAAATCAATGATTTAAAAAATAGAACAGGAGAAGTCTATCTCAAAATTCCAGCTCAGAGCCTTGGGAAAGGAAAAGTTCTTATTTCGCTGAAGGGAACCAATCATGAACTCTATGCGATAACTAACTCTGAGACAGATATTTTGTCTGGCGAACTTGTAAAAGTAGTTGATATAAAAGATGAAATTTTAATTGTAGAAAAAATTTAAAGTAAAATTATATGAACCCATTTATTATTATTGTAGCATTAGTTTTTGTGATTTTTGTAACTCTTGTTTCTCTTATTTCGCGTTACAAGAGATGTCCTTCGGACAAAATTTTGGTAATTTATGGAAAAACAGGCGGAAGTTCCGCGAGATGCATCCATGGTGGCGGCGCATTCGTATGGCCTGTAATTCAAGACTTTGCATACCTTGATTTAAAGCCGATTTCCATCGAAGCCAATCTTACCAACGCCCTTTCGCGCCAGAATATTCGTGTGGATGTGCCGTGCCGATTTACCATTGCTATTTCCACAGAAACGGACACGATGGGAAATGCCGCTGAAAGACTTTTAGGGCTTTCGCCAGAGCAGATTCAGGAACTTTCTAAGGATATTCTTTTTGGGCAACTTCGTTTGGTGATTGCTACGATGACCATTGAGGAAATCAACTCTGACCGAGACAAATTCCTTGAAAATATTTCTAAAAATGTAGATACCGAACTTAAAAAAATAGGTCTAAAACTCATCAATGTCAATGTAACCGATATCAAAGACGAGTCTGGCTACATCGAAGCTTTAGGGAAAGAAGCAGCAGCGAAAGCGATTAACGAAGCTAAAATTTCTGTTGCAGAACAAGAAAAAATTGGGGAAACGGGTAAAGCTGAGGCCGACAGAGAAAAAGATGTACAAATCGCGGAAACCAACAGAGACAGAGATGTAAAAATTGCGATTACTCAAAAAGATAGAGAAATTAGCATCGCATCTGCTGTGAAAGATGAATCCATCGGTAAAGCCGAGGCTGAAAAGGAATCGAGAATTGCGACTTCACTTGCAAATTCCCTTGCCGTAAAAGGGGAAAACGAAGCGAAAATAACCATCGCTAATTCCGATGCACAGAGAAGAGAAAAAGAAGCCGAAGCCCTCAAAATAGCAATCACAGCAGAGAAAGTTCAGGCAGCGAAAGCCCTTGAAGAATCTTATTTGGCTGAACAAAAAGCGGAAGCTGCGAGAGCTGAAAGAGAGCGTTCCACACAGAATGCCAACATCGTAGTTCCTGCGGAAATCTCTAGACAAAAAGCCATCATCGATGCGGAAGCCGAAGCTGAAAAAATCAGGCTGAAAGCTAAAGGGGAAGCCGATGCTATCTACCTGAAAATGGAAGCCGAAGCAAAAGGTCTCCTTGAAATCCTTACAAAACAGGCTGAAGGTTATGACCAAGTCGTAAAAGCCGCTGGTGGAGATACCAATTCTGCGTTCCAGTTGCTGCTTATTGAAAAACTTCCTGAATTGGTTAAAACACAGGTGGAAGCCGTTAAAAATATTAAAATTGATAAAGTTACAGTTTGGGACAGCGGGAACAATCCTGACGGAAATACTTCCACGGCTAATTTCGTTTCAGGAATGATGAAAACTGTACCGCCTCTGAATGATTTATTCAATATGGCTGGGCTTAATCTTCCTGAATATCTAAAAGGAAAAAGCGAAATTCCTCATCAAGAGCCAAAGGCAAAAAATGAGGAAATCATCATTGAAAACAATGAACCTGAAGAGGAACTTTAAAAAAATCAGAAAAAATCCAGTATGTGTTACTGGATTTTTTTATGCAATTTTATTAACATTTATAAAACTTATAAATTATTGATTTATAATTGTTTGTTATAAATTATAGTTACTTTTCAACATTGCGTAGAATTTTGAGAGTTTAATCTTTATCTTTGTCCCATGGTACAAAAAGAAACATTATCATCTCTCACACATGGAAATTTTGCAAAGGAACTGTCTATTTCTCAAGGGAAAGTTCCGCCTAATGCAGTGGAATTTGAAAAACTTGTAATCGGGACTTTTTTGATTGACAAAAAAGGTCTGGACCACTCCATAGATTTGCTAAAACCAGAGGTTTTCTACGACCCGAGACATCAGGAAATTTTCAGAGCGATTCTAAAACTCTATGAAAATAACCATCCTGTGGATATGGTGACTGTGATTCAGGAACTGAAACGCACCGAAAAACTCAGCTTGGCGGGAGGCGACCACTACATCATAGATCTTACCACAGTGGTGAGTTCTTCTGCGCATATAGAATACCATGTGAGAATCATTTTGGAAAAACACATCCTCCGCTCACTTATCAATGTTTCTGCCAATGTTATTGACAGTTCTTACAAAGAATCTACCGATGTTTTCGAGCTTTTGGATAAAGCAGAACAAGGTTTTTTTGAAATCACAAACGGAACCATCAAAAAAGGTTTCGATACGGCCAACTCTTTGGTAAAGGAAGCCATTGATAAAATCAAAGCTCTAAAAGACAAAGAAGGGCTTTCTGGCGTTCCTTCGGGCTTTAGAGATGTTGATAAAGAAACTGGCGGCTGGCAGAATTCTGACCTCATCATCATCGCGGCGCGTCCTGCGATGGGTAAAACGGCATTCCTGCTTTCCATGGCAAGAAACATCGCCGTTCAGCACCAAATTCCAATGGCGCTTTTCTCATTAGAGATGGCCTCTGTACAGCTCATCACAAGGATGATAGCCTCCGAAACGGGCATTTCATCTGAAAAACTGAGAAAAGGACAAATGAGCGATGAGGAATGGCAAAGACTATTTAACAATGTATCTGAGCTGGAAAATGCTCCTCTCTACATAGATGAAACGCCCGCGCTTTCTGTATTTGATTTTAGGGCTAAATGCCGAAGACTTGTAATGCAGCACGGCGTGAAAATCATCATGGTGGACTATCTCCAGCTGATGACCGCAAACAATGGCGGAAAAGGCTCAGGAAACAGAGAGCAGGAGATTGCTACTATTTCGCGTTCCCTAAAAGCCATCGCAAAAGAACTTAATGTCCCTGTGATTGCTCTTTCTCAGCTATCCAGAAGTGTGGAAGGAAGACCTAACAAACGCCCGCAGCTTTCGGATTTGAGGGAATCAGGAGCGATTGAGCAGGATGCCGATATCGTTTCTTTCCTCTTCCGTCCTGAATATTACAAAATAGAAAACTGGGAAGATGGAAGCCCATCTGCTGGGCAGGCGGAACTCATCATCGGAAAGCACAGGAATGGAGCTGTTACAGATGTAAGGCTTTCATTCCAATCAAGTTTAGCAAAGTTCTCGGATTTGGATTTATTTGGAACTAATGAGCAGCCTTCTTATACTCAGCCAAATCAGAATGCTTTTGATAATATCCGAGTAAGCATAGACCCTTCGGCAGTATTTGATTTACCTAAAAACAATCTTTCCGCTTCATCTATGAACGATGAAGATGATATGCCTTTCTAAAAATATGAAGATAGAAATCTATACCGATGGAGCGTGCAGCGGCAACCCTGGGAAAGGCGGCTATGGCATCATCATGCGAGCTCCAGAGAAAAACTATGAGAAATGTTTTTCGGAAGGGTATCGGCTGACGACCAATAACCGCATGGAACTTCTCGCGGTAATCACAGCTCTGGAAAACCTCAAAGAAGAAGGGCATGATATTCATATCTTTACCGACAGTAAGTATGTAGCAGATGCGGTAAATAAAAACTGGATATTTGGCTGGATAAAAAAAGGCTTTAAAAATGTAAAAAACCCTGACTTGTGGCGAAAATTTATCCCACTTTTCAGTAAGTACAAACCTGC
>CAUQOP010000089.1:0-4605 GCA_963519505.1 uncultured Flavobacteriaceae bacterium
CAGTAGAAAAATAAAATTTTTCACAAAAAACAGCTCATTTTTGAGCTGTTTTTTTGTGAAATTACTTCGCAATCTGATGGATATCTCCAATCATAAAAGTATGTTTCCCTTTTTCGGCTATTTTCGTAATAGTTTCCAAGGTTTGGAAGAACCTGATGTTTTCATCATTTTTCATCATTTCAGAAGCGTTTTTCAAGGCTCTGGCAGTAGCTACCGCCGTTCTGGCGTTTTCTAAATCAGCTTTTGCCCTTATTTTCGCTTCCAAATGTCTTGCAAATAGTTCCTGAATACTCTTTGGAAAAGTAATATCCCGAATTTGGATATTTTCTATTTCCACTCCGAATTCATTCGTTTTACTTTGAATTTCTTCAGGTTTTAAATCCGTCCATTCGGCTCTTTTTTCGTTCAAAGCTTCGCTCTCTATTTGGGAAATCATTTTTCTGAAATAAATTTGAACGATATTTTGCAGCTTATACTCTGCATCGCTCAAGATGTAGTATTCGTTGTTTATTATGGTGTTTTCCAGTAGTTTAAGACCATCAGTCACCTTATAGATAATATTAAAAGAAAACCTGAGGGCGATGTTATCCTTGGTCAAAATCTCTTGGTTAGTCACCGTGATTAGCCGCGAATTTTGAGGGATTTGATAGAGTTTGGTTCTATCTTTCCAATCATAAATTTCGTGAAAACCTGCATTTAACTGCTTTTCAAAAGTATTGTTTCTAAAAAGGAAACCTTGGTAAAAAGGCATCACTTCGTAAGTTTTTGTAAATATTCCCATTTTTTCTAAATTTTTAAAGTTAAAAAGGAGCGGCTGACAAGAATAAAGGGAAAACGAATTGAGTATCAATATTGTACGGTATCCTTCATTTTGCAGACTTTATCCCTGATGAACCGAAATTCCGCAGCTCCTTTTGTTGTTTCAGGCTGTGTCAAGCAGCTGATTAAGAGGGACTCGAACCCCCAAGTCCGAAGACCTTACCTGAAAATAGCCGCGCATCATATGCTCCGCAATTCCCTATTGGGCTATTTTCAATTTTTAATAGGTGGCGGTTATTTATAATTCTTTATTTTTCTTCTTTTTTCTCCAAGGAGCGTTTTTTTCTACATCTCCAGCCATGATACATCCGTAAGGGATGACCTCGTCTACTATCTCGCACAGGTTGTATTCTAAAATTTGTTTTCTCACATTTTGTGCGTTTTTGTAGGCGGATGGCAGTTCCGAAATATCTATTTCATTAGAGAAAAATCTAACATCCAGCCCAGCCGTTTCCTCAGCAAAAACTTCCTCATCTGTCTGGTGGGCTTTGTTTCTTTTATGCTCGTTTCTACTAAAATTTCTCCCTGCTCCATGTGGTGCAAATCCTATGTTTCGTTCGTTGGTAGTTCCTTTTACTATGAGAACTGGCTCCGCCATATTTAGCGGGATGAGCCTTAGTTCATTGTCCTCAGGAAGGAATTTAGCATCTAAAGGCGTAGCACCTTTGGCATGATAAAATGAATCTCCCTCTCGGAAAACGAAATTATGTTCATTCCAAAATCTATCCAGCATTTCTACTCCAAGTTTTTTCAAAGTCAAATTATGAATCGCTTCATGATTTTCTTTTGTCCATTGTCTTACGATTTGCAGCGCTTCCCAGTAGGCTTGTCCTTCTTCTGTGTCAAAAGGAATCCACGCATTTTCCTCCAAAGTATCAGGCGAAATATCTCTACGGAAATAGTTGGCTGTTTTTAGTCCCATTTTGTAGAGTTCTGCTCCCACAGCTCTGGAACCGTGGTGGGTGACCATCATCGTATTTCCTGTCTTCATGGAAGTCCCAATGAATAAGAAGTGATTCCCATCTCCCTGCGTTCCCATACAGTCTCTGGCCGTGCTGATGAGTTCGGGCTTTTTTAGGAATAAATTCTTTTCAAAAGCCTCTATAAGTTCTTTGTTCATCGCTATCTGCTGACCTCTTGGGCGCCCTCCATACCCGAAATGAGTAGAATCGTGGGCGGCGTTCAGAACTAATTTAGGATCTATTTTCCCAAAGTCAGTAAGCATCACAGAACAGCAGATATCCGCCGAATGAAACCCTGGGTGTATGGCGTTTTTAGCGACTACTACACCTCCCACAGGGATGATTCCTTCTTTACCTGTAGGGCAGGCATCAGGCATTAATGCTCCCTTTTCCAGAGTTGGCGTTTTCATCAGCTTCTTCATGGTAGCGATTACCTTGCTTACATTATCTTCTTCTAATTCATTCTCAGGATGAATATTAACCACAAAATCAGCAGGTGTTCTTTTCAGTGGAATAGGGTCTGGAAGTCTGAACTGCTCTAAATATTCTAAAATCTCAGCTTCTTCCCATTCGTTTTCATTGATGGTCTTCAAGGCTTCCCCGAACCATTTCCCTTGGCGGAATCCCCAGTTGATAATATTTTTTCCTGTAACTTTCATAATGTTTCATTTTGATGATGCAAAGTAAACACACAAAAGCGCAATCTTTTTGCGTAGTTAAAAAAGTTTGATAATTTTGTAAAAAAATTAAAATGTCTTCAAATAAAAACGCTCTTATTCGCTACAAAACCATTGACAGATGCCTTAGAAATAAATATAAAAAATATACGCTGGAGGATCTGATAGAGGAGTGTTCCGAGGCTCTTTTTGAATTTGAAGGGAAAGAAGCCTATGTCAGCAAAAGAACCATTCAGCTTGATATACAGAATATGCGCAGTGAGAAATTTGGCTACGAAGCTCCCATAGAGGTCTATGACAGAAAATACTACCGATACAGCGACCCTGAATACAGCATTCATAACATAGCAGTAAACGAAAGCGACCTAAAAGCCATGAACAATGCGGTGCAGATTTTGAAGCAGTTTAAGGATTTTTCTATGTTTAAGGATCTGAATGGCGTTATTCAGAAATTGGAAAACACGGTGCATTCTGCGCAGCAGCAGTCCATTATTCATTTAGATAAAAATGAACGGCTCAAAGGTTTGGAATATATTGATATTCTGTACAATGCGATTTTGAATAAGAAGACGCTGGGAGTGGTTTATAAAAGTTTTAAGGCAAGAGAAGAGAAAAAATACATTGTTTTCCCACAGCTATTGAAGGAGTATAATAACCGCTGGTTTCTCATCTGCTGGTATGGAGATGCGCTTCTGAACCTTGCACTTGATAGGATAATAAGCGTGCAGATAGAGGAAAATATTCCTTTTCGGGAGCGGGAATTTAATGCCGATAGATATTTCTCTGAAGTGATCGGTGTAACGACATCACGCGAACAAAGAGGGCAGAATGTGGTTTTCTCAATAAAAGGAATTCATGCAGAATATGTGAAAACCAAGCCTTTTCATCACACGCAGGAGGTTTTGGAAGAGAAAGATGGAGAAACATATTTCAGGATAAGAGTTCAGCTGAATTTTGAGTTGGAAAGAGTTATTTTAGGCTTTGGTGATTATATCACAGTTCATAAACCAAATCGACTGAAAACGAGAATAAAAAACACACTGGAACGAGCAGTGAAAAATTATGAAGATTCAGAAATAAAACAACTCCCACAGGTTTAAAGCCTATGAGAGTTTTTTTAGATTTAAAAAAGTTATTCTTTTTCCTGCCCAAAAGTCAGTTCTAAATCAAAGTATTCTATAACAACTTCGCAGACTTCGTTGTTTTCATCATATCCGAAATATACAGGATATAGCCCATCACCGAATCCGCTTTGTATCATTGGCACGCTTAGGTCTGTATTTGGAATTTTGAAGTTAATCCAGTCGCCACATTCTATTTGAAACTGAGGATTTTCTTTGTAGCTTTTTGCAAATTCTTCAGCGAAAAGACCACTATAGATATAGGCTTCCTCAGGGTGTTCTTTATGCCATTTTTCCCGAAAATCACAGTAGGCATCACGGGTTTTTACATCCACTATAGTTGCTAGCCCTGCATCCGCAAAGAATCCGAAGAAATCTCCTTCTTCCAAATCATCATCCAGATTTTCATCTCCAACCAAAGCCTCGGTGTAGCTGACAGCCTTTTTGTCACTAAATTTCACTCGTGTAGAAACATAACGGTAATCGTCTTCCTCCACCTCTACAACCAATGTATTAAGCGGAAATTTTCCTGTTGGGACTTTTTGAAAATAAGGAAGCTGGTCGCGATGAAGAAAATACAAAGGGTCTCTTACCAAAATTTCTCCCGTAGGAAAATGGACTTCTCCCATATTTAGGATAAAAAGTTTCTTCCCAAAAGCCTCTTTTTGAGAGTAGATTTCTTCAAAAGAAACGGGCGGAACGAGAATAGATTTTACTTTTTCGTACTTTTCCAGCCACTCTTGGGATGGGATTTGGTTTTTTGTACTCATCATTTTTTGAGTTTAATTTTTTATAATTCTCTAAATTCTTTTTCTAAAATCGCAGAAATTTCCTTTGCTTTTGTCACAGGGCAGAGGTGCGTTCCACCTTTGATGACATAGTTTGGATTTGAATTTTTGATAGGAAAAACGATGTCTTTATCTGCCGATATCTGTATGATTTCAGGATTTTCCTTTGCATCCCAATCAAGAATTTTTTCTATGCTCCATTTGATATAATAAGGATTTCTGACCTTAAAATATTTTA
>CAUQOP010000090.1:0-4596 GCA_963519505.1 uncultured Flavobacteriaceae bacterium
GCCAAGATTCGCTTTTTTTCGCGAAAACTTCATCTTTCTTACCTCTAGCTTGTTCGTCTTTGTGAAGTGTGAAAACCAGCTTGTTATCATACTTAGATAAAGATTTGAATTTTTTAATCTGATCTTTTCTTGATTTCATCAGTTTATTAAACTTATTTAAGTTCAATGTGATTTTTTCTTCTTTATCTAGTTTTTCTCTCCATTGTGCCGATTCTAGAAGCAGCTGATAATTAGAGTTTTTACTCATTCTGTTTTGGCTGTTTTTCTGTAAGCTAGAGATATTCAGCGTTCCCACAGGAGTGAATCTCGTAGTAGGAATCTGATCCCACGGAAGGGCATTATCTCTATATCTTTCTCCGATTTCGGAGTAAGAGAAAAAGTCGTTCATGGGTATATCAGCATCTACACCTTTCAGCTGGGTAGATTTTCCATTGACTCTATAGAATTTCTGGATAGTCAGTTTTATAGAACCAAAGTCATCCGTAGAATTCATAAAACGATTTAGGTCTGCAAAGGTCTGCACAGTTCCCTTTCCGTAGGAGTGCGGCGAACCTACAACCACGGCTCTTCCGTAGTCTTTCATCGCTCCTGCTAGGATTTCGGATGCAGAGGCGGAGAACTCATTTTGCATAATCACTAGAGGACCTTCCCATACTGGCGAATTAGTCTTGTTTCTTAGAATATTGATTCTTCCATTAGGGTCTTTTATCTGCACCACAGGCCCGTTTTTCATGAAAAGTCCTACGATGTCCACTACTTCCGTGAGTGAGCCACCTCCGTTGTTTCTCACATCTAGGATGATTCCTTTAATGTTTTGAGATTTTAGTTTTACGATTTCAGCTTTTACATCATCAGATGCATTTCTACCATTAGGGTCATCAAAATCAGCGTTAAAGCTCGGAAGGTAGATATATCCGTATTTTTCGCCTTTAGGTGAATTTACGATGATGCTTCTCGCGAAAGTATCCTCTATGGAAACTTCCTCACGGATGAGTTTTACTTCTTTTACGCTGCCATCTTTTTTCTGTAAAGTAAGGGTCACTTCTGTGCCTTTTTCTCCACGGATGAGCCTTACAGCCTCATCTACCAGCATTCCTACTACATTGATAGCCTCTTCATTCGGCTTAGATCTTACTTTTAGGATTTTATCTCCTTCGGATATTTGTTTAGACTTCCATGCTGGAGCTCCCACTACCAAAGGTCCCATGTAGAGATTTCCTTTTTTCTCTTGAATCTGCGCACCGATTCCGATCACTTTTCCAGCAAAACTAGTATCAAAATCCTCTTTGTCCTTTGGAGAAAAATAGTTAGTATGCGGGTCAAACACCTCTGTGTAGGCATTTATATACACACTGAACCAGTCCATTTTTTTTCTCTTTTGGAATCTCTTGAAGGTGTGAGAGATAAGGTCTTTTATCTCCTTGGTAGCCTTTATTTTTTTCTCTTCTAGAGAGAGTTTTTTTACATTGATGGTGTCTTTCAGTTTATGAGCGATGACAGAGTCTTTTTTCTCCTGCTGGAGTTCTTCTTTGCTGGTCATCGTTTCTATTTCCTGAAGGATATTGTATTTGATGTATCTTTTCCACTCGTTATAGAGTTCCTGTTTATCAGCAGGAGCTTTTTTTAGTTTTGGTTCTAGGATAAGCTCATCATCTTCGTTTAAATCAATAGGTTTGCTTAGGATGTCCTGAGTCATTTTATCAATTTCACTTACTCTCTGATAGAGCCTGTCTATGGTCTGTTTGTAGAAAACCAGGTTCCCGTTATTCAGATAGTCGTCAAGCTGGTTTTTGTGTTTCTCAAATTCATCCATATCCGACTGCAGAAAATATCTTTTTGCAGGGTCTATCGTCTCGAAGTAACTTTTGTAAACCTCGCGAGAAAAGGCATCATTTATCGGTTTTGGCTGATAATGTACATGTGCAAGTGCATTCTTTACATTTATCATGATGATGTGCATTTTTTCATCATCATTTTTAGGCGCATTGAAGCAGAACATCAAGGTCATCAATGGAGCTGCGAACAATATTTTATTAAATTTAAATAACTTTTTAAGCATTTTTTGCACTGATTTTAATTCAAGAAAATTTTTAACTTACAAATTTAATATCTTATTTTAAACTAGACCTAAATTTTCTTTATTTTTGTTGAAATTTTTTAAAGATAATGAATAAACAAGATAGAAAACCATTGATTTTGGTAACGAATGATGATGGTATCACCGCACCAGGGATTAGAAAACTCGTAGAATTTATGAACGAAATAGGAGAGGTGGTCGTAGTGGCGCCAGATTCTCCGCAGAGCGGCAAGGGACACGCCATCACGATAAACTCTACCCTGATGGTGGAGGAGATAAAAATGGAAGGCGCTCAGCGGGATTTCGCGTGTAGCGGGACGCCTGTGGACTGCGTAAAATTGGCTTTGGATAAGGTTCTTCCGCGCAGACCAGATTTGGTGGTTTCGGGGATAAATCATGGAGCAAATTCCTCCATCAATGTTATTTACTCTGGAACGATGTCCGCCGCTGTGGAGGCTGGTGTAGAGGGCATTCCTGCGATTGGGTTCTCTTTGCTGGATTTTAGTTTTGAGGCGGATTTTGACCAAGCAAAAGAATTCATTCAAGAAATAGTTTTAAAAACCTTGAAAAACCCGATGCCAAAAGGAATAGTCCTAAATGTGAACATTCCTAAACTAAAAAAAGAAGAGATAAAAGGTATCAAAATTTGCCGACAGGCTCAGGCAAAATGGGAGGAAAACTTCGATGAAAGAGTAAATCCACAGGGCAAGAAATACTACTGGCTCACGGGCTACTTTAATAATATGGATGAAGGCGAAGATGCTGATGAAACGGCTCTGATGAACGGCTATATCAGCATTGTTCCTGTGAAATTTGACCTTACGGGTTATGAGTATATAGATGCTCTGCGAGAGCTTTATTAAATTCGGTTTATAAAGTTTGTGGATGATTTTAAATTGTATAAATTAGCGGAAAATTTAATTTTAATATAAATCATGAAAAGAAAATTATCATTTCTTGCTTTGGCGGCGGCATTTTCATTGCCATGCAAAGCACAAGAGAGTAGTGTAGAAGTAAAAGTAGAAAATGTAAAACAAAGCAAGGTAGCCATAATGGCAAGTGCAGGGTATGCGTGGAGAACTGCAGAGATAGACGGTAGTATCACATATCCTTTCAGAAGTCATGTAGAAAAAATTACTTCAGGTTTTCATTTTGATATCTCTGCTTATCACAGAATAGCTCCTAATATGGGACTTGGGCTGAAATTCAATAGATATTCTGCTTCTGCGGAAACATCTCTGGCTGGAGTATATCTTAGCACGAAGGATAGAATTATCTTCATAGGGCCGTCGTTCATGTATTCTAATTTTGAAATGGACACACCACATAAATTCTACTGGGATGTAGCGCTGGGTTATCAGCAATATACGAGTAGTAATAATTTTAGTGGTCTTGGAAATTTTGAGGTGAAAGGTTCTTCGGTAGGGCTTTATAGCACGATAGGGTATCAGTATGCTGTGAGTCATTCGTTCTTGATAGGTCCTCAGCTAGGTTTCGGGCTGGGAGCAGTGAAACTCCATGCTGAAAATGGAAGGAGCCTATCATTAGGGAATAATGACAAAAAAGAAGGCTTAGGGAGAGTTTCTCTAGCAGCCACAGCGACAATAAGATTTTAATAATTCTAAAATACACATAAAAGCACCTTTTTTAGGGTGCTTTTTGTATAATAATGAAAGAGATGTTTAACAGAAGTAAGGACAATAAATAATCTCTTAGATTATGCATTCACATCAGGGCATGAAATGGTACATGTTTTTTGATTTTATCTATAATCACATAGTAAAATAAATATAACAACAGATAACAGACTAAAAAAACTCATAAAAATGAAGATAATAATATTTCTATTTCTTCTTCAAGCCACTGGGAGAAAGGGACTAATTCAGTATCTTCTTCCCAATACTCAGGAGGGATATCAGAGTAGAAAATTCCAAACTGATCTTCTTCGCCCAATACAAATCCTGCCTGATGACCTACAGTGGGATAGCAGACTAAAAGGATATGAGGAAATAGGTAGACTCCTGTACCTTCAAAGACTTCTTTAGCAAAACTTTCCCATTGTTCAGGAGGGTAAAACTGATACGAAAAACCTCTTTCGTCCTCGAAAAGGGTACAGGCGCCTAAGGTAAGAAGAAAAGTTCTGAAGTCTTCGGGCAGTTGTACATTATACCGCTGTTCAAAGAGCATAAGTTGCTCAGGAGTAACCTCGCTTTGTCGCGAAAAACAATAGGTTTCATTGCCAAAATGAATCGGTTTACCTCCACTTTGTTTTATAAGGTCTTGTAATAAGGTAAGAGTTTTATTAAAAGTACTCATAATCTTCTATTTTTTTGCAAAGTTACTATTTTTGCAATGAAGTATTTGGAGCAATGTTTTTTGGAATAAAATTTTTGAGAAATTTGAAGATAAATAAAAATGAAAAAAATTAGTATCATAATAGTCCAAACATTACTTTTGATATTCAGTATCTATTTATACAAAATAATGCTAGACGAAAGACGAATGATAAAGAATAATGG
>CAUQOP010000091.1:0-4589 GCA_963519505.1 uncultured Flavobacteriaceae bacterium
TATTTCTTCCATTCTTCTGGAACCTTTTCATCAGATTTTTTATAAACAAAACATAGAGATTCTGAAGATTCAGAAAAGAACGCCCCCTTGAATGTTCGTAAATAAATATAATCTCCCTCTACTTTTAATCTATATGAATATGTTATTCCGCTTCTATCCGAAGACAATCCAAATTTATCAATAAACATCTTTTCATTTCTTATATAAAACACACCTCTGCCTCCTGACTTTTCGGGATTGGGTTCTAAATAATCTATGAACCTCACTGCACCATTATTATAAAATTGAATATAATACGCTCCTAAAACAGGTGATTCTCTAGTCCATTCAAAATTTTTATCGCAATAACCGACAGCTACTAAATCATATATATAATTAGTATCTATTTCTTTTGGCATATTTCTATTTTTTCGGTTAAATATTTTGTTATTTGTGGGAACTTGGGTCATTTCATCTTGTAAATATCTCTTCCCAATTATCTCACAAGAGGTAAATAATGTTAGGATTATTATTCCATATAATTTATGCCTTACCATCGTAACGAATCTTATATAAAGATAAAACTATTTTTCCATAATAACCGATTCTTTAAGAATAGGTATGTAGATATAGTCTTCCTCACAATTTTCTAATCGTCTAGAATACAAAGTGTCATTTTTCTTTCTTGATAAAACAGATTTGACCCAACCACCTCCTTGGGGATGGGTGAAGAAGCTCTTAAAATATAATTTATCTTTTTTTACAAAATAAAATCCTCTTTCATATTTTGGTGGTGTTTTCTTTATTACTCCATTTTGTTTATAATAATAAATAACTTGTCCATTATCTTTAAACTCAATGTATGTTTCTATATTTGTTCTTGGACCTAATTTAGGATTAAGCTTTATAAGCTCCTCCATATAGAGAAAATTTGTATTTATTTTATCTATTTTTTCATCATTTGTACAGTCTATTTCTTTATCAGTGTGAATTATACTACAAGAAACACATACCAATAATATTCCAGAAAAGAAGCTTCTTTTTACCATGTTGTAAACTAGTACATTAAAAACCTATTTAACATTCAACTGATTCGTTTTCAACCAATAAGATGTCGCTTGGTAAGTTGATATTGTTTGGTTGGTTATATTTTATCTACTTTTTGCATTAATTAATTTGTTTTTTTCACCAAATATCTACCCGCTCACATTCAAATGATATATACCCTTCTTCTATATCTTTAGGTAAGGGAACATCTAATTGAATAATAAACCCACCTATTTTTATATGTTCTTTATCAATAATTTTTCCTGAGAATTTATATTCAAAACTTTCTCCTTTTTTCTCAACTGAGTATTTTCTTTCAGAGAAACACACTATATTATTTGTATTTATAGCATATAAAGGAAGTTTTACTTCATGATAAAATGGGTGTGAAAAACATACTATCTGAAAATCTCCATCAGACAAGCAAACTTCTGCTTCTTGAGCTATTTTTGATAACCAATTTACATTTTCAATTTTTATCATATTGTAAACCAGCATTTTAAAAAAACTACTTAATATTTAACTGATTCATTTTCAACCAATAGGAAGTTGCTTGGTAAGTTGATATTGTTTGGTTGGTTATATTTTTATCTACTTCTTTGTCTTTTAGCAGATGTTCTTCATAGAAAATATTTATTCCTGACTTTTGCTCTTTGTTTGGTGTCTCTTTCAGCTGATATTGTTTAATGTTTTTAATCGGCGAAATGATGGTCAGTTTATCATCTTTCACATATCCTAAATCCTGATAAGTCGCGATGTAAGCCCTCGGAACATAGTTTTCTGAAAACACATCCTGCCCTATGAATTTACTTTGATAAGTAAAATTCAGCAATCCGAAAAGCGTAGGCATCACATCTATCTGTGACATGAGTGTATTGAACTTCTGTGGCTTGACGAACTCTGGCGAGAAAATCATCCCTGGAATTCTATACTTATCCATAGGAAGCTCAGTTTTACCAGCACTCGATGCGCAGTGGTCTGAAACGATTACAAAAACAGTATTCTTATACCAAGGCTGTTTTTCTGCCATTTGGAAGAATTTTTTGATGGAATAGTCTGTGTATTTCACACCTCCATCTCGGGATTTGGCCGTCCCTGGTATATCTATCCTACCTTCTGGATAGGTAAATGGGCGGTGGTTACTCACCGTCATCCAATGATGGAAAAACGGTTTGCCCTTCTTAGCATCTTCATTCATCGTTTCTATGGCTTTTCTTGCCATATCCTCATCACTTACTCCCCAAATGTTCGCAAAAACTATTTCTTCCGGTTTAAAGTTGTCCCTATCTACGATTTCATAACCGTTTCCACCGAAAAAGTCTTTCATATTATCAAAATAGCTGTACCCACCATAAAGATATTTTACATTATAACCTTTTGATTTAAAGACACTTCCCGTGGTGAATTTGTTCTTGTTATCTTTTCTTTTTACGATACTTTCCCCAGCTGTCGGCGGAATACAAAGCGTAAGCGCCTCCAAACCACGAACTGTTCTATTCCCTGTGGCATACAAATTAGTAAACACAAGGCTGTGCTGTGACAAACTATCTAGAAACGGCGTGACATTATCCTTGTTCCCATACATTGCCATGAATTCCGCAGAAAGACTTTCAACGGAAATAAGCACCACATTTTTTGTGATTTCTGCGCTGTCGGATTTTATCATCCTCGGTAGCCTGTCCGTATGCAGTCGGCCAAGCTCTTCATTTAAAGCCTTTTGTATATCCATCGTAGGATAAAAGACATCAAAATCCAAAACTTTATTATTGAACGCATCATAGAATTTGACCAGTCCATTTGCAGAAATTTCGTTTTGGAATATGTTTGAAGAATTTAATTTTATTTTAGATAAAGCAAATACGCTCGCAGCCAGCAAAATTCCATAAGCCACAAGCGAAAGCCCTTTGATAAAGATATTCGGCAAATCCAAAAGCCCTTTTCTTGTTTTGAGATAAACCCAAATCGTAAGCGCCAGCGAAACGATGAAAACCCCTGAAAACAAAGGAAGCACAGGATAACTCTCTATGATATTCCCAATAACTTCATTGGTATAAATGAGATAATCTACCGCGATAAAATTATACCTTACCCCAAATTCATTGTAGAAGAAATATTCACTTACCGCATTGAAAACTATAACCGAAACATAAAGGAAAATCGTGATGAAATACAATATATTTCTAAACTGAACCCTTCTTTTTGGAAAGAAAAACATCATCCCAAAGAGAAATGTCTTTAACCCTAAAAATGATAAAACTATCTCTGGAACTACGCCTCCGTATTGTCTTGCTATATTATTGGGAACCAAGTATATATACAAGAACAATCCTACGAATATGGATAAAATAATCTGTCCCCATGGTCTTTCATACTTTTGATTTGACAAGAAAAGCAAATAGATGTACAATATCGCACTTGCTATAATAAAGACAAAAATATCCGAAAGCAATCCCAAAGAAAACATTTTAACGACTTCCAAAACACCAAATTCCGTAGTAGTTATCGGATGAAAGATAAAAATGCATCTTAATAAAAAAGAGATGATGATGTATATTATTCCTAAATAAACGAATGGTTTCAGTTTCATGAAATGTTTTTTATGAGTTGCTTAATTTTCTTTTAAAATCTATCATTTTCAAAGCTGTCACTCCTGCTTCGATGCCTTTGTTCCCAAGATTTCCGCCGCTTCTCGCGATGGACTGCTCCTTATTATCATCTGTCAAAACACAGAAAATAGCTGGAACATCTGTTTGCGTGTTACAGTCCTTAATTCCTTGCGTCACCCCTGAACAAACATAATCAAAATGCGATGTCTCCCCGCGAATAACACAGCCGATGGCTATCACAGCATCAAACCTACCACTCTTGCAGAGCTGCATCGCTGCGAAACTTAGCTCAAACGCACCAGGGACATAGTAGATTTTTATATTTTCTGGCTTTACGCCTTCTTTTTTCAGGACTTCTTCTGCTCCATCTCGGAGATTAAAAGTCACAAAATCATTCCACTCAGAAACCACAATGCCGATGGTAAAATCATCGGCATCTGTTATTTGGAGCGGCTTATAATCCGAAAGGTTTACTGTCGCCATTTTATTCTTTTTTTATTTAAAAATATTTTACCATTTCTATGTACGCATCAGATGCGCCACCATCATAGTCCTGATATTTTTCTTCTATCGTCGTGAAATATTTTTTAGCAACATCATTTTTCTTTAATGAAAGTGCCAGCATTCCAGCTTTTCTCGTGAAGTAATATGATGTGTATTCATCATCCGAAGCAGAAATAGCTTTTTCAAACTGAGAAAGCGCATCATCATTTTTATTCAAATTCACCATACAATCTCCCATTGCTCCGTGCTTCAGCGCCATCAGTGTTTTGTTTTTAGAAGAAAACTGGTCTAATAAGTCGTACGCTTTTTGGTAATTACCTTTATTAAACTCTATCAATCCTGCATTATAGGCTGAAAGTTTTCCCACATTGGTTTCAGAAAAATTTTCTGCAGTTCCTTTAAATCCTGGATTTGCAGTTTTCCCTCCCAGAGCCAAATCTTCTTTTCCTTCCA
>CAUQOP010000092.1:0-4555 GCA_963519505.1 uncultured Flavobacteriaceae bacterium
GAAGTTCCGCAGCCAAGACCTAACATCGTGATTCTTATAGTAGAAAGCCTCGGAAGGGAATACATAGGAGCTTTTAACGAGGAGAAAAATATAAAAGACTATGTTTCTTACACGCCGTTTTTGGACAGTTTGTCAAAGGAGAGTCTGATTTTTCCTAATACTTTTGCTAATGGAAGGCAGTCTATCCATGGGATGAGCAGTGTTTTGGCGGGAATTCCAAGTTTAAAGGATGCTTTTACGAGTTCGCCTTATTCTAACCAAAAGATACAATCCATCGTTTCTGTGGCGAATGAATTGGGCTACGAAACTTCTTTTTATCACGGTGCGCCGAATGGTTCTATGGGCTTTCAGGGATTTGCGAACATCCTCGGTTTCAAGGATTATTTTGGAAAAACAGAGTATAATAATGATAAGGATTTTGATGGGATTTGGGCAATTTGGGATGAGCCTTTTCTGCAATATTTTGCTAAAAATGTAGGAAAGTCTAATAAGCCATTTATGGCAACAGTTTTTACGGCGTCTTCGCATCATCCGTTCAAAATTCCCGCACAATATGAAGGGAAATTTAAAAAAGGTTTTGTGGAAATGCACGAACCGATACAATATGCAGACTACGCCTTGAAAAAGTATTTTGAAACGGCACGAAAACAGCCTTGGTATGAGAATACTATTTTTGTCATCACAGGAGACCATACGAACAAAATCTACTATCCTGAATATGCTAAAGCAATGAATGGATATGCAGTTCCGATTATTTTCTATTCTCCAAATCCGAAATATAATTTGAAAGGAAAAAATATGACCTACGCCCAGCAGATAGACATTTATCCTACACTTGCGGATATCATAGGTTATAATAAGCCTTTGCGAAGCTGGGGAAGAAGCCTTGTTTCGGATAAAAATGAAGAATACATCGTCGTAAATTCTGATGCGATACAGGAGCAGTTTATGATAGGAAATTATATCTATCGTTTTGATGGTAAGGAGATTACGGGAGTTTATGAAATTACAGATCTTGAACTTAAAAATAATCTTCTTGGTAAGATAAACAATGCTGAAATTGAGCGAGGAAAACTCCTCAGTAAGGCTTGGTATCAGGATTATATGCATAGGGTTGTTAGAAAAAAACTGAATTAAATTTAAAAGTTTTTAAACAGTTGTTTAAATTTTAAATTTCTTATAAAATATTACTAATAAAAGGTTTAGTTGAAATTTGTTTTTGCTGTTTAATTTTTATTTCTATATTTGCGCCATAAATATTTTATAGATTTAATCATGAAAAATTCAATTTTAGCCTTTGCATTATTGTGCAGTTCCATGGCTTTTGCCCAGATAGAAGGGAAATGGAGAACGATAGATGACGAAACCAAAAAACCAAAATCCATTGTAGAAATTTTTAAAAAATCAGATGGTAAATACTACGCGAAAGTAGTAGAACTACTGATAAAACCAGCTGACCCTAATTGTTCCTCTTGTAAAGACGACAGAAAAGGGAAACCTATTTTAGGAATGGAGGTTATCCGTGGGCTGTCTAAAGATGGCGATGAATACAGCGGAGGAACGATAACAGATCCTAAAAATGGAAAATCATATAAATGCACGATTAAAAAAGAAGGAAGTAACCTTATGGTTCGTGCTTATATAGGATTTTCCGCATTTGGTAGGAGCCAGACATGGCAAAAAGTAAACTAAATATGAATTAATGAAAAATCCTTTCTATAATCAAGAAAGGATTTTTTTTGTTAAGTATATAAAAAAGGATGTATTTTCATATAAATAAACCAAATTGTTCAAATAAAAGAAAAAAATCAACAAAAAAATTTGTGGATTAAAAAAGTTTTTATACCTTCGCAAAATATTTAGACAAAAAAGAATAATGTTTAATCAATACAATCATACAAGAACATCTGAACATACCATTACCATGTGTATGGATATGATGATGTGGGTTTTTAGAAAGCCGCAGTTTTTGTGATTGTAAAATGCAAATAGAAAAATTTTATATAAATTATACAAATTATCACAAGGGCTTCGGACAAAAATCGAAGTTCTTTTTTTATGTTTAAACTAAATCTCAATTAAAAATTAAAATGTTAATAAATCTGAATCATAAAAACCAAAATCTAGTTTCCCAAATGATGGGAATGATGATGATGTGTGGCTTTGTGAAAGACCGCAGTTTTTGTGATGAATGAAGTTTTTAAGTTTTCTTCATAATTATCCCAGAGCTTCGGTAAATACGCCGAGGCTCTTTTTTTATGTTTAAACCAAATTTTAAGTAAAAAATTAACAATATTATATATAATGAAAAGAAAAGTAGTCAGATTAAGCACTTTGTTTGCGTTGTTCTCTTTCGTGGGGACATTCAGTGCTCAGGAAAAGAAGAAGGATTCTATCAAGGAAAATTCCATCGGCGAAGTCGTGATAGTAGCTTTTGGGAAACAGAAAAAAGAAGAAATCACTGGTTCTATCCAAGAACTAAAACCCAAGGATATCTCTGCATTACAGAACGGAAATGTCTTGCAGGGACTTGCAGGGCGTGTAGCGGGGGTTCAGATTGTGGGAAATGGACAGCCAGGGAGCAGCCCGAGTATACGAATGAGAGGGATAGGCTCTATCAACGCTTCTAGTGAGCCGCTAATTGTTTTGGATGGGATACCTTATCCTGGGTCGCTCAATTCTATTCCTTCTTCGGATATAGAGAGTTTGTCCTTCTTGGAAGATGCTTCGTCAAATGCTTTGTATGGCTCACGAGGAGCAAACGGGGTAATCATCATCACTACTAAAAAAGGAACAAGAAAGGGAATTCATGTAGATTTTGATATTAAAACAGGGATTAACTTCCGTGCGACTCCAGAATATGACATCATCACCAGCCCTGCCGAGTATTATTTGGCTTATTTCAACAGGGTTCGTGTAGGCGAAAAAGCAAGTGGGAAAACTGATGCCCAAGCCTATACAGAGGCGATAAATAAAATGAACGCCACGCTGGGATATAATGCTTACAATGTTCCGTTTAACCAGCTTATCAATCCAGATGGAAGTTTTAACCAAAATGCTAAACTGCTTTATCAGGACAATTGGCAAAAACTATTATTCCGACCTAATCTCCGCCAAGAAGCGAACCTTAGCTTTACTGCAAATACCGATAAATTAAAGGCTTATACTTCACTTGGCTACCTTAATGACCGCAGTTACCTCATCGGTTCTGGATTTAAAAGATTGAGTTTAAGGTCTAATTTGGAATATGCTCTTAACGAAAAATTGAAATTTGGAGTTAATCTAAATTACAGCAACAGCGAACAAAATCTGGGCGATGGAGAAAGTTTTGCGAACTCGTTCCAGTTTTCTAGAAATATCGCGCCTTTTTATCCAGTGTATCTGAGGGATAATGATTATAACAGGGTTTATGATATCAAAGGAAGGGCTGTCTATGACTACGGAGATGGAAAAGGGCCAAATGGAGCGAGAAGGTCTTATGCAGTTTTTGAAAATCCTGTAGGAAACCGCCAGTATGATTTGAATAAAGTGACCAATAACACGGTGAATACCAATCTTTTCGTGCAGTATAAATTCCTGAAAGATTTTGATTTTACTTATAATTTTGGTGGTGTGATTATCAATTCCCAAGAGCTTGTTTATGGAAATCCTTTGGGAGGGACAACGGCTACTGTGGGCGGGCGACTTGCAAAATCCAATACTCTGAAATACGCCTTCAACCATCAGCAGTTATTATCTTACAACAAACAACTCGGTTCACACAATATCAGCGTTCTTCTAGGGCATGAGTTGAACCAAGAGAAAAGTGATTATTTCGGGGCGAGAAAAGAAAAATTGTTCTTAGAAGGGCTTACAGTTTTTGATAATGTTCTGAAAATGAACGAAATCCCAGGAAACCAATACGACTACGCTGTGGAAGGGTTTTTCTCCCGAGTTTTGTATAATTATAAAAACAAATATTTCTTCAATGCCAGCCTTAGGAGAGATGGTTCATCGGTATTTTCTAAAGAAAACAGATGGGGAACTTTCTATGGACTGGGAGCAGCATGGGACATTTCAAAAGAAGATTTATTAAAGGATTCAGAGACTGTGAATGCCCTGAAAGTGAAGGCTTCCTACGGGCAGCAGGGGAATGATATTTTCTATTTCCCAGGCACTACGGACAGAATCTACTATGCTTATAAAAGTTTATACAAAATTAGAAACTTTGGGAATGATACACCTGTGGTTACTACAGAATATATTGGAAATAATAAGCTGAGATGGGAAAACTCCCAAAACCTAAATGCTGGTTTTGAAACGGCTTTGTTCAATAGAAGATTGTCTATCAATGCTGAATATTTCGAGAGAAAAGTTTCTGATATGATCTATCGTGCGGCGCTTCCTTTCTCTAATGTGGGACATTATCCTAGGTTAGAAAACATCGGAAACATGAGAAACAGAGGGGTTCAGGTAAGCATCAACGGAGATGTAATTAAAACAGAGAATTTCACTTGGAATCTCTACGCCAACCTTACTCATTACAAAAATAAAATCACCAAACTCCCTGATGCAC
>CAUQOP010000093.1:0-4500 GCA_963519505.1 uncultured Flavobacteriaceae bacterium
CTCCACTTTTTTTATGTAATCATGCTCTTTTCTCAGCTCTACAGATTTGTAAAATCCATTAACTCCATGCTTTCTTACATACTCCTCTATTCTGTGATTATCAGCATAATAAGCTGGAATGAGCACATTGTATTTTTCATTGGTATTTACCCAAGTGTCATAGGTTTCGTAGAACATACGCCCTGTGTCTATCGTGAAAATATCTATCGAAAGATTATTCTTAAAAATATAATCTGTGATTATCTGGTCTTCCATCCCAAAACTCGTAGAAAAAACTACTTTTTTAGGGAATTTTTCAACCAACAAAGCCAAAGCCTCTTCTATGGGTAATTGTGGTAATATATTGGATAATTCTTCTACCTTCATAAACATTTATTTATCATGCAAAATTAAAAAACTTTATAGATAACGCCCCAAGATAGCAAAAAATTATTAGTCTGACAAATTAAATCAAACATATGATTTTTCCCTTTTTAAATCTGTGATGAGCATCGGATTGTCTTCTCTCATTTTATTGACAAGCTCCTCTACTCTACTGGTTTTCGGGTCTTCCCAAAGCCAGTCCAATTCCTCTTGAGTAATGCCCACCATCTGTAAAAAGACAACCTCGCCATGAGGCGTTTCTATCGTACCGAGCTGTGGGTCTGGCGCAAAGACCATCCCTACCAATTTAGTATCACATTCTAAACGAATAGGTCCATTAGCTGGAATAAAATGATAGGCTTCAAACCATTTTTGGCTTTCAAATACATAGCGAGCCAAATTCTGCATCACATTCATTGCCCAAAATGGCTCATTTTTAGCTCCATCCGAATCCTTATCCGCTTCAAAAGGAATGACACGAAAAGTAAACTCAAAGCCCCAGCCACTAAATTCATTTTCAGCACTTTCAGGCGAGTAATACAAGTCACTCATCCCGTATGACACTACATGCCGATGAAAAACCTGCTCCTCATTATCATAAATACTAATGCCATCAAGTGGGTCTTCCCCTCCGAGCATAAATTTTAAAACAGGTCCATAATGGCGAGGTTCCTGCTCAGGATATACCTTCAATAAAGCCTCATCTATAGCATCCCAGCCTACCGAATCAGTTTCTTCAAATTTTGCTTTGTATTGTTCTTCTGTGTATCTCATTTTTTTAAATTTTAATTTATAATTAGTTATTTTCTTCCGCTTCTTCCATCAATTTTAAATAAGTCAAATATCTCGATTCCAAAATTTTTCCTTCCTCTAATTGGGCTATAACAGAGCATTTTGGTTCATTGATATGCAGACAGTTATGAAACTTGCAGTTCTTCCCTTCCTCAAATATCTCTGGAAAAAAATGCTGAATTTCCTCTTTTTCTATATCCACCATCGCAAACTCTCGCACTCCTGGCGTGTCAATAACACTTCCGCCAAAACTCCAAAAATGCATCTGCGCAAAAGTAGTCGTATGTTTCCCTTTGAGGTGCGCCTCCGATATTTCGCCTGTTTTCAAGTCAAGTGTCGGTTCCAGCGTATTCACCAAAGTAGATTTTCCGCTTCCTGAGTGACCAAAAAACACCGAAACTTTATCTTTCAAAAGTGTTTTCAATGTTTCTATATTTTCTCCTGAAACAGAAGAAATTTTCAAAGTTTCGTAGCCTATATTCTGATAAAGCTGCTGGAGGTCTTCCAAAAGTTCCAATTCTTCGGCATTAAGCGTATCTATTTTATTAAATAAAATCAAAGGCTGGATGTTATATGCCTCACAGCACACCAAAAAACGATCCAAAAAACCGAGTGAAGTTTCAGGAAATTTTAGCGTAAAAATAAAACACGCCGTGTCTATATTAGAAGCAATAATGTGAGCTTCCTTGGAAAGATTGACCGATTTTCGGATAAGATAATTTTTCCTTGGTTCTATCTTCGTAATCCACGCGACATCAGAACTTTCCAATTCAAATTCCACAAAATCTCCCACCGCCAGCGGATTGGTAAGCCTAGTTTTCAGGAGTTTAAATTTCCCTCTTATTCTCGCCTCGTAGATGGTGTTTGTTGCAATTTCTTGCACTTGGTACCAGCTCCCTGTTGATTTTATAATTAGTCCTTTTTTCAAGAAAATATTTTTTAGTTTTTTTAAGTAAAATCAAATTTCATCAAATCCTCCAAATCCCTCAAAATTGGATTGATTTCAGCAAATTTATCAAAAATTTTCCGCTTCGTAACCACTTCCCTTTTCAGGCTGGTGTCCGCTTTGTAGAGGATTTCTATTTTGAAATTATTTACTTTGTGTTTAAAGTGATTGAAAAAATCCGCCTGAACTCTCTCAAATTCATGTTTTGCACTATCCGAAGAATACAAAACTTCTATCTGATTTTCATCTGCTTTACGAAGCTGGAAGGAGCTTATCGCATTATACACCACTATATCACTCACTGAGAGGTCTTTTAGGAAATTACGCCATTCAGTTTGCAGGTCAGTATCCGTGAAATGATGGTCAGGAAGGTTTTCTTCCGTTTCAGAAAAAAGATTTTGTTCATCTTCCTTCTCCTTCTTTTCCATATGTTTTTTAATGGAAAATTCTGAAGATTCCTTTATATTTCTGCCTATTGGCTGGACAGCTTTTTTTACTTCTAGTTTTGTGATTTCCTCTGTTGTAAGAGTTTTCGGCGCGGGAGTTTCGTTTTTTTTAGGAGTAGTTTCTCGTAGTTTTTCTACATCACGAAACGGCGGAACTAGTATTAAGAACTTTTTTTTTTATCCAAATCCACAGCGGTAAGACCGGCAAGCTGCATGAGAGCAATCTCCACCGTAAGGCGTGGATTTTTGGAATTTTTATAGTTGATATCTGCATGATTGCAGATTTCTATCGCATTGATGAGCTGTTGCGCTGTCCATTTTTGGCTCTGTTCAGCGTATTTTGCTTTGGTATTTTCGCCTATTTCTATTAAAGCCAAAGTGGAAGGATTCTGCGCCAGCATCAAATCTCTGAAATGACTGCCAAGCCCAGCGATAAAAATATGTGGGTCAAAACCTTTTTTGACAATTTCATCAAATTTCGCTAAAATAGCAGGAATATCGTTTTCTTTCGCTAAATCAGCTACTTTCAGATATTGGTCATAATCCAATATATTGAGAATTTCAGCAGCGTTTGCAAGGGTAATATTCTTCTGCGAAAAAGTAGTCAGCCTGTCAAAAATAGACAATGCATCACGCAAAGCTCCATCCGCCTTTTGGGCGATAAGAAACAGAGCGTCATCTTCGTAAGCTATCCCTTCTTTTTCGGCTATTTTCTTTAAATGATTTTGGATATCCTCTATCGTAATTCTCTTGAAATCATAGATTTGGCAACGAGAAAGAATCGTTGGGATAATCTTATGTTTTTCCGTAGTCGCTAAAATGAAAATAGCGTGTGCTGGTGGCTCTTCCAGTGTTTTCAGAAAAGCATTGAAAGCCGCCTGAGAGAGCATATGCACCTCATCTATGATGTACACCTTATACTGCCCTACCTGCGGTGCAAAACGCACTTGGTCTATCAAATGCCGAATATCATCCACCGAGTTATTAGACGCGGCATCTAATTCGTAAATATTAAACGCGAAACCTTCTTCATCAGTTGCTCCTGATTTTTCATTGATTTTTCTCGCTAAAATCCTTGCACAAGTGGTTTTTCCCACCCCACGAGGCCCACAGAAAAGCAGAGCCTGTGCAAGCTGATTATTCTCTATGGCATGTTCCAGTGTATCCGTAATATGAGACTGCCCCACAACGGAGTCAAACTCCTGCGGACGATATTTTCTCGCTGATACAATGAAATTTTCCATTCGACAAAAGTAATTATTTTTTTTGTTTAAGGCAATTATTTTTTATTTACACTTACCTATAATAGTATCTGGGTGGTAAAAATACCCATACTTATCATAATATCTTATCACTCCTATGGTTTTAAGAGAATCACTCTTACATTTTTCCTTATAAAAATATGCAATTCCTCTTTCTTCTTGGTGTAAATCTAAAAAATGGGAGCTTGTAGGTCCTCCATCATCTTCCTCGTGGGTCAAGAAATATTCTGTATCCCACCATGAATATTCATAAATTTCTGTATGCTCTATTTTTCGGTTTATTAGATATTTTTTTAATTCTTCTTTCAGCAAAGAATCATTTTTGGGTAGATTTTTGACCAAAACCAAATTCATTGTTTCGGATTGATAAAATTCTATTTTTTTCTCTTTACAAGAAATAACCAAAAGCATAATGATAAATACGAAGGATTTTTTAATCATAAGTTTTTGTTTTTCAAACAATACCCTTTATTTACATTCATAAATTATAGTATCTCTTTTGGCTTTAAAAATATTTTTTTCTGCTCCTCTCAAGCCATAAAAAATAAAATTTCCTACCAGTTTAGTGGTGTCTGTTTCACATCTAGTAATGATAAAAGACGCCAATTCATCTTCTGGATAATCATCCAGCATATTGGTACTTTCCTCCTTATGATTTAAAAAATACCTTGTATTCGAAGTGTATCGATAA
>CAUQOP010000094.1:0-4491 GCA_963519505.1 uncultured Flavobacteriaceae bacterium
CTTAGAAGCTTCTGTCAATGCATTTTGAGGTGAGATGGAACCATCTGTCTCAATATCTAATACTAGTTTTTCGTAGTCTGTTTTCTGCTCCACACGATAGTTTTCAACACTATACTGAACCTTCTTAATAGGTGTATAAATAGAGTCAATAGCGATAGTCCCGATAGGAGCATTATTTAATTTATTTTGCTCAGAAGGAACATATCCTCTACCTTTATCTATATTAAATTTAATATCAAACGACACATTTTTTGCCATATTACAGATAACCAAATCTGGATTTAACACCTCAAATCCTTTGATGAATTTAGAGAAATCTCCAGCAGTTACTGTTGTTTGATTAGAAACTTTAACACTTACTTGTTCAGCGGGAGCATTTTCTGTTGTAGCCTTTAATCTTAACTGTTTAAGGTTAAGGATTATTTCAGTTACATCTTCTATTACTCCTAGAATTGTTGAAAACTCATGCTCTACTCCTTCTATCTTAATAGATGTAATAGCATATCCTTCGAGAGAAGATAACAAGACTCTCCTCAAAGCATTACCGATAGTTGTTCCAAATCCAGGTTCTAGCGGTCTGAACTCAAACTGACCTCTAGTTTCTGTAGAGTTTAGAAGTATTACTTTATCGGGTTTTATGAATTGTAAAATTGCCATATAAAATTGGGTTGAGCAAGAATTTGATTAAAAAATTATTTAGAATATAACTCGACGATTAACTGTTCCTTGATATCTTCAGGAATCTGTAATCTTTCAGGAGTAGAAATGAATACTCCTTCTTTCTTCTCGTCGTTATATTGTAACCACTCATAGTTTGATTTAGATGCTAATGCATCTGCTACAACTTCAAGTGATTTAGACTTAGCTCTTACTGCAACAACATCTCCTGCTTTTAGAGAATATGATGGAATATTTACCAATTCTCCATTTACAGTGATATGTCTGTGTGAAACTAACTGTCTTGCAGCTGCTCTAGTCTTAGCAAAACCTAATCTATATACAACATTATCCAATCTAGATTCACAAAGTTGTAACAAAACTTCACCTGTTACACCTTTACTTCTATGAGCCTTATCAAACATATTCGCAAATTGTTTTTCTAAGATTCCATAGATATCTTTAACTTTTTGTTTTTCAGCTAACTGAACTGCGTATTCAGATTTTTTAGCTCCTCTTCTTTTATTTGGTCCGTGTTGACCTGGAGGTTGATTTCTTCTTTTTTCAAAACTTTTATCATCTCCATAAATTGCTACACCAAATTTTCTAGCAATTTTTGTTTTAGGTCCAATATATCTTGCCATATGATTTTAGATTTGACATCTGATACTGCATTCTTATAAATTAAAAATGAAATACCAAATTTTTATTATTATACTCTTCTTCTTTTTGGTGGTCTACATCCGTTGTGTGGAATAGGTGTAACATCTACTATTTCACTCACTTCTATTCCTGAATTATGAATAGATCTGATTGCAGATTCTCTACCTGCACCAGGTCCTTTCACAAACACTTTTACTCTTCTCAAACCAGCTTCATAAGCTACCTGAGAACAGTTTTCTGCTGCAACTTGTGCTGCAAACGGAGTGTTTTTCTTAGAGCCTCTAAAACCCATTTTACCTGCAGAAGCCCAAGATATCACTTCTCCATTTTTATTGGTCAAAGAGATAATAATATTATTGAAAGAAGCTTGAATATGCGCTTCTCCAATCGCCTCTACTTTTACTTTTCTTTTTTTAACTACTTTTGCTTGTTTTGCCATAATTCCTAACGATTATTTACTTGCTTTTTTCTTATTAGCAACAGTTTTCCTCTTTCCTTTACGAGTTCTAGAGTTATTTTTCGTTCTTTGGCCTCTTAAAGGTAATCCCAGTCTATGACGAATCCCTCTTTGGCATCCAATATCCATCAATCTCTTGATGTTTAATTGAACTTCAGATCTTAACTCTCCTTCTACTTTTACATTTTCAGAGATATAATTTCTGATAGCAGCCAATTCGTCGTCATTCCATTCGTTGACTTTCTTATCTTCGCTGATTCCAGCGTTTTTCAAAATCTCAGACGCAGTGCTTCTACCTATTCCATAAATATAAGTAAGTCCTATTACGCCTCTTTTGTTTTTTGGTAAATCTATACCTGCAATTCTCGCCATAATTTAATTGTATGCTATTTTAATTAGCCTTGTCTTTGTTTAAATTTAGGGTTCTTTTTGTTAATAATGTACAATCTGCCTTTTCTTCTTACGATTTTGCAGTCTGCACTTCTTTTCTTAATTGATGCTCTAACTTTCATCTTATATTCTTAATTTTATTCTAACTAATATACTTCTAGTATCTAAAAGTAATTCTTCCCTTAGTCAAGTCATATGGAGAAAGTTCTAATTTCACCTTATCACCTGGCAAGAGCTTTATATAGTGCATTCTCATCTTCCCAGAAATATGTGCTATGAGAACATGCCCATTTTCTAGTTCAACACGAAACATCGCGTTTGATAATGCCTCCACTATTACTCCATCCTGTTCTATATGCTTTTGCTTTGCCATATCTTATTACCTTTTTATTGTTCTTGATAATTTTGACTGCATCAAACCATCATAGTGATGATTCAAAAGATAAGTGTTTACTTGTTGTACAGTATCCAATATTACACTTACCATAATCAACAATGATGTTCCACCAAAAAATAGTGAAAATCTGTCTGTTTGTACAAAAGTACCATGAACTATTGCTGGAAGGACTGCAAAGATAGCTAAAAAAATCGAACCTGGCAAAGTTATTTTTGATAAAATATCATCTATATAATCTGCTGTTTCTTTCCCTGGTTTTATTTTAGGGATTAATCCACCATTTCTTTTCAGTTCCTCAGCCATTTGATGGGTTGGAATTGAGATGGCTGTATAGAAGAAAGAAAATATTATAATCAACAATGCAAATAGAACATTATACTGCCAGCTAAAAACATTTTTAAAGCCAGCTAAGAATGTATTTGTCTCATCTACTTTAGTCAATAACCCAGGAATGAACATGATTGCCTGCGCAAAAATGATAGGCATCACACCAGCAGCATTTACTTTCAAAGGAATCCATTGTCTAGCTCCCTCTGTCAAAGCGGTGTTGTGTCCCCCTCTTGCGTGGGCTCTGCTCACATATTGTACTGGTATCTTTCTTACAGCAACTGATAATAATATCGCTAAAACAATAACTAACAACCAGAATAGAACTTCTACTAAAATAATGATAGAACCTAATCCTCCTTTGCTAGTCTGCTGAGTAACTTCATCTACAAAAGCCATAGGAAGATCTGCTAGTATCCCTACCATTATCAATATAGATATACCATTACCGATACCTCTATCAGTTATCTTCTCTCCCAGCCACATAGAAAACAAGGATCCTGTTACAAGGATTACTATACTAGGTAACCAGAACATCACAGATTCAGGTTCTACATAATAAGCAGTTCTGAACTGTGCATATGGTAAAAACTCATTTGTTATAGTACCTAGATAAAATGGAGCCTGAACTAGACATACTCCTATCGTAAGCCATCTTGTTATTTGGTTTAGAGTATTTCTTCCACTCTCCCCATCTTTCTGTAGTTTTTGAAAATATGGAACTAGCATTCCCATTAACTGAACTATAATAGATGCAGAAATATATGGCATAATACCTAAAGCCAATATAGAAGCCCTACCAAAAGCACCTCCTGTAAAAGATGATAACAAACTCAAAAAACCTGTTCCTTGTTTGCTGCCTCCTTGATTTTGGTAATGCTGCAAAAGATTCCCTACCTCGTCCAAATTAATGGCAGGCAGGGAAATATATGATGCGAATCTATACACCAATACAAGAGAAATAGTAAATAATATTTTTTCTCTTAATTCATCAAGACTCCAAATGTTTTTGAGTGTTTGTATAAATCCTTTCTTCATTATTTTTTTTATAGAGTGATTGCTTTACCTCCTACTTTGTTTATTGCTTCCTCAGCAGATTTAGTAAATTTATTTGCAGAAATAGAAACTCCTGATTTTAGCTCCCCTCTACCCATAATTTTTACTAATTCATTTTTAGAAGACAATCCGTTTTCAACCAAAACTTCTTTAGTAATTTCAGTTAAATTTTTAGCATCAATTAATGATTGAATAGTATCCAAGTTTATTGCTCTATACTCTTTTCTATTCACATTATTGAAACCAAACTTTGGAAGTCTTCTTTGTAAAGGCATTTGTCCTCCTTCAAAACCTATTTTGGTAGAGTTACCAGATCTTGATTTAGCTCCTTTATGACCTCTTGTGGAAGTTCCTCCTTTACCACTACCTTGTCCTCTACCTAATCTTTTAGAGTTATGAGTAGCTCCTGATGCTGGTTTAATATTACTTAAATTCATAATTGTCTTAAATTTAAAATTCAAATCAAAAGATTTAATGCCAATCTCTCAGCATTAAACCTTTTAAGATTATTTTTATTTTTGAACTTCTACTAAATGTTTTACTG
>CAUQOP010000095.1:0-4479 GCA_963519505.1 uncultured Flavobacteriaceae bacterium
CTAAACTGTCTCATTTCTTCGGTAACAGCACATGGCAATGTGCTGGCTATATCCTCATCTTCCATTTCAAATTTTCCGCCATTGAAAATTTCTTTATAGCTCGAAGAAAAATTTACTTTTTCAAGGTCAGTTTTTTTTGTGCAAGACAAAAATAAAAGACTCATAAGTGTAATGACAATAGTTCTCATTTTAGTTGGTCAAATTAAGTAAGAGAGCTAAGATACCTTAGCCCTCATATGTGTGATATTTACCGCTTCATGTTTTTCGCTTCTATGCTCAGTGTAGCGTGTGGAACGGCTTTTAGTCGCTCTTTGTCTATCAGTTTCCCTGTTACACGGCAGATTCCGTAAGTTTTGTTTTCTATACGGATAAGTGCGTGTTTCAGGTCGCGGATGAATTTTTCCTGTCTGCCGGCCAGTATCGCATTTTGTTCTTTGCTGAGCGTTTCTGCTCCTTCTTCAAAGGCTTTGAATGTAGGCGAAGTATCATCTGTTCCGTTGTTTTGGTCATTGATGAAACTTTCTCTTAACAGGGCTAAATCTTTCTCTGCCTTCTCTATTTTCTGCTGGATTATAGCCTTAAATTCCTGCAAATCAGCATCGCTGTACCTTGTTCTTTCTTCCATTTTGTTATCAATTAGTCGTTTTTTAGTTGTGTTAAATTTTTATACTCTGTTTATATTTATTTTGAAATACACATCGTTGATTTCTATTTCATCAGCTTGAGAAAGTGAATTCACAAACTCTATTTTATTTGCCAATACTTCTGCAGAAATGTAAGAATTATTAGCATTGATTTCTGACTTAAACGGATTATTCTCCTCTAATTGTATAGAAATTCTATCCATCAGGTCAAAATCTTTATCTTTTCTAAGATTTTGAACACGGTTCACGAACTCTCTTGCCACACCTTCCGCTCTGAGTTCATCCGTTACAGTAAGGTCTAGAGCTACAGTTATTCTGCCCTCGCTGGTTACTGTCCATCCTGGGATATCTTTGGTCAATATTTCCACATCATCGATGGTGATTTCGTGTCCTGCGATGTTCATTTTCCCTTCTTTTTCAAGGGTTGCTATCTGTTCAGAGCTCATTGCAGAAATTTCTGCTCCCACAGCTTTCATGTCTTTGCCCAGTTTCGCTCCCAGAACCTTAAAGTTAGGTTTGATTTGTTTCACAATCAGCGAGGAAGCCTCTTCAGCATTGATGAGTTGCAGTTCTTTTACATTTACTTCTTGTTTGATTAAATCTGCTACGGCTAAAATCTGGCTTTCAGTTTTCTTATCCAAAACAGGAATCATCACTTTTTGTAATGGCTGGCGAACCTTGATATTTTCTTTCTTTCTTAATGAAAACACCATCGAAGTGATAGACTGCGCCAGATGAGTTTTCTCCACCAAATCTGTATCTATTTTGCTTTTGTCTGCCACTGGGAAGTCGGACAAATGCACACTTTCTGCCTTGTCTTTTCCTGTTACGGCATTTAGGTCCTGATACAGTCTGTCCATGAAGAATGGCGCTATCGGTGCAGAAAGTTTTGCCACAGTATCCAGACAAGTGTAAAGCGTCTGATAAGCAGAGATTTTGTCCTCCGTGTAGTCGCCTTTCCAGAAACGGCGGCGGCAGAGTCTCACATACCAGTTAGACAAGTTATCATTCACGAAAGTATTGATGGCTCTTGCCACTTTCGTAGGTTCATAGTCTTCATAGAAAGCCTTTACTTCTTTGATTAAGATATTTAATTCAGACAAAATCCATCGGTCAATCTCTGGTTTGTTCTGTACTTCTGCTTCTTCGTATTTAAAGCCGTCTACATTGGCATAAAGCGCGAAGAAAGAGTAAGTATTATAAAGCGTTCCAAAGAATTTTCTACGAACTTCATCGATTCCTTCAATATCAAATTTCAGATTTTCCCACGGATTGGCATTAGAAATCATGTACCAGCGTGTAGCATCTGGGCCATATTTTGCCAAAGTTTCGAATGGGTCTACGGCATTGCCCAGTCTTTTGGACATTTTTTGTCCGTTTTTATCTAAAACTAATCCATTGGAAACCACATTCTTATAAGCTACAGAGTCAAAAACAGCTGTTGCAATCGCATGAAGCGTGTAGAACCAGCCACGCGTTTGGTCTACTCCCTCCGCGATGAAATCCGCAGGGTAAGCTTTGTTTTGGTCGATAAGTTCTTTATTCTCAAAAGGATAGTGCAGCTGAGCGTAAGGCATTGCACCAGAGTCAAACCAAACATCTATCAGATCGCTTTCTCTCTTCATCGGTTTTCCACTGTCAGAAACTAAAATAATCTCATCCACGATGTTCTTGTGAAGGTCTATTTTAGCGTAGTTTTCATTAGACATATTACCGATTTCAAAGCCTTTGAAAGGATTTTCGGACATTAGTCCAGCAGCTACGGATTTTTCGATCTCGTTGATTAGTTCCTCTACAGAACCAATGATTTTTTCCACTTTCAAATACACTGTTCTCCAGATAGGAAGTGGAATTCCCCAGTATCTGGAACGGGATAAGTTCCAGTCATTTACATTTTCCAGCCAGTTCGCGAAACGCCCTTCACCAGTAGCTTTTGGCTTCCAGTTGATGCCTTTGTTTAGTTCTACCAAACGATTTTTCACCTCGGTCATTTTCACAAACCAAGAGTCTAGCGGGTAGTACAATACGGGCTTGTCTGTTCTCCAGCAATGAGGGTAGGAGTGGCTGTATTTTTCTACCTTAAAGGCTTTATTTTCAGTTTTTAAAAGGATGGCAAGTTCCACATCCCAAGATTTTTCAGGAGCGGTGCCGTTATCGTAGTATTCGTTTTTAATGTATTTTCCTGCGAAAAGTTCAGGAACATTTTCTCCTTTGATGAATTTCCCTTGCAGATCTACTAATGGGACAAGGTTGTCATTTTCATCTTTCACGAGCATCGGTGGAACGCCAGCTTCTTTCGCTACACGGGCATCATCCGCACCGAAAGTCGGCGCTGTATGCACGATTCCTGTTCCATCCTCCGTAGTTACGAAATCTCCTGCGATTACACGGAATGCTTTTTCAGGGTTTTCTGCTGGAAGGAACCATGGAACGAGCTGCTCATAAGTAGTTTCCACCATATCAGAACCTTTGAATTCGGCTAAGATTTCGTAAGGGATTTTCTTCTTACTGTCGTTATTATGATTGTTTTGGAACGAAGAAAATTCGCCCTCATCAGAAGTTTCAAAATATTTATTCCCAAATTGTTTATTTACCAATGCTTTAGCAAGAATAATATTGATAGGCTCAAAAGTATATTGATTAAATGTTTTAACCAAAACATAGTCAATGTCCGCACCCACAGTCAGCGCCGTGTTAGAAGGCAATGTCCATGGCGTAGTAGTCCAAGCAAGGATGCTCAGATTTTCAGTATTTGAGATTTTAGACTGAAGCGCAGGGCTAAGGTTTTTTACCTTAAACTGAGCCACGATAGTTGTATCGCTCACATCTCGGTAAGTCCCTGGCTGATTGAGCTCGTGCGAAGAAAGTCCCGTTCCTGCCTTTGGTGAATACGGCTGTATGGTGTAGCCTTTGTATAGTAAATTTTTATTGTAAAGCTGTTTCAGAAGCCACCAAACAGACTCCATATATTTCGGTTCGTAGGTGATGTATGGATTTTCCAAATCTACCCAGTAACCGATTTTTTTGGTAAGGTCATTCCAAATGTCTGTGTAGCGCATTACCGCATTACGACAAGCTTGGTTATATTCTTCTACAGAGATTTTTTTACCGATATCTTCTTTGGTAATTCCAAGTTCTTTCTCTACACCTAGTTCCACAGGAAGACCATGCGTGTCCCAGCCTGCTTTACGGAAAACCTGCTTACCATTTTGAGTTTGAAAACGACAGAAAATATCCTTGATAGTCCTTGCCATCACATGGTGAATGCCAGGGAGACCATTAGCAGAAGGCGGCCCTTCATAGAATACGAATTCTGGGTGTCCTTCACGGATTTCTACCGACTTATGGAAAGTATCATTATTATGCCAAAATACCGCTATGTTTTCGGCAACATTTATCAAATCAAGGTTCTTATATTCGTTAAATTTAGTCATTTTCTTGTCGTTTTTATAAAAAATTTAGTTGCGAATATAATATTTTTTCGGAGAAAAAAGGTATAATTTTGCAATAATTTTTTTGTCTTACCATAAAAAACTTATACTTTTGCAACTATGGTAAAAAAAATACTCATTTCTGTATTATTCAGCATTTCGGTGATGGGATTTGCTCAAAAAAATCCATTGAAATACAAGATTGATTCTATCAATCAGAAAAAATGGGATTCTACCGCAGTCAATTTGGATAGTCTGAATACTCCCAAGCTGGTAAAACTGAATATAAAAAAGAAGGATACCATTATCCTTAGAAATCAGGAAGATAAACAAGGAGAGCTTCCTGTGACGCCGTATTTACTCATGAATACTTATCGTGAGAGGTCTTGGTTTTTCTATGGACA